>VBJE01000021.1 GCA_005879675.1 Chloroflexota bacterium | reverse complement strand
CCCTCGAGGAAGTTGAGCATCTGCAGCAGCGTCAAGCCCCCCGCCGGCGGCCCCGCCGCCACGACCTGCAGGCCGCGATAAGTACCGCGGATGGGCTCGGTGACGTTGACCCGGTACGACTCGAGGTCCTGTTTGGTGATGAACCCGCCGTGGGCGGCGAAGTCCGCGGCGATGGCGTCGGCGATCTCGCCGCGGTAGAAGGCGCTCGGTCCCTCGGCGGCGAGCCTTTCCAGGGTTCGCGCCAGGTCCGCCTGCACCATCGTCTCCCCGATCCCGTACAGCGCCCCGTCGCGCGTGTAGAGGGCCTTCGCCGCGGGCGTCGCCTGGATGCGCCGCGCGTTCGGCACCACGTCGGGCCCGTAGTCCGTCGTCCAGAACCCGTGCACGTAGCCCGTGACCGGGAAGCCGTCGCGCGCGAGCGGGATCGCGGGCTCGATCGCCTCCTCCCACGTGATGCTGCCGAACCGGGTCAGCGCCTCGTGCAGGCCGCCGTCGAGCACGTATCCGTAACGGTCCGCCGCTTCGCGGATGAAGATCGACTCCCATTGGTCCTCGCGCACGAGCGCACCGGCGGTGCCGTAGAACTCGAGCACCGAATCGCCGCCCTCCGGGCTGTGGACAAGCATCACGCCGCATCCGCCGATGCCGCACATCTGCGGATCGATGACGCCCTGCACGAAGGCGCACGTGACGGCGGCGTCGACCGCGTTGCCCCCGCGCCGCATCACCTCGAGCCCGACCTCGGCCGCCAGCGGTTGCGGGCAGACGATGATCGCCACGCACGTAAGTTAATTGAATTTTCAACACCTGAAATCTGGCTGCACGGACGCGAACGCGCGCGGGCGTTCCCAAGCCCTGCAAGAACGCGTCGACCGGACTCGTTTTAGGTGACACGTGAGAGGAAGACAGCGAGGGCAGTCCCTCGTCGAAGCGGCGATCACCTTGCCGATCGTGCTGCTCCTGGCACTCGGTGTGACCGACCTCGGCCGCTCGTTCTACTACCGAGAGGCGGTCACGAACTCGGTGCGTCAGGCGCTGCGCATCGCCGTCTCCTCGTACCAGCACGGAACTGCCGACAGCGTCTGCGCCGGCACCAGCGGAGGCCCCGTCGCGGTCACGCTCACATCGCCTTTGCCGCCAGGCGGTGGCGCGATCGGCACGATCGCCAACCAGGCGGCCCTCGAGAGCTCCAAGGACGGCACCGCATCCGGGTCGGTGCTCGCCGGCGCGACCCTGACCGTGACCTTCCACTGCCTCAACGGCGCCGCCGTCACCAACGCGACCGGTAACGGGTCCGCCCCAGCCAACGCGGGGTCCGACGCGATCACGGCGTCCATCTCCAAGCCGATGTCAGTGATCACCCCGGTGCTGTGGCCGATGTTCGGAACGTCGTTTCCGATCCAGGTGACGTCGTCGCAGCGGGTGGAGTACTGATGCGCGGCAAGAGCCAGGGCCAGGCGCTGGTCGAGTTCTCGCTCGTCTTCCCTCTCCTCTTCTTCCTGCTCGCCCTCTCGATCGACCTGTTTCGCGTCGACTGGGTCACCTCGACCGTGGCCGAGGCAGCGCGGCAGGCCGCGCGCCAGGCGGTGCCCAACCAGGTGACCTCGGACAACGCGTTCGGCTCGCCAACCGGAACGTGCTCCGGACTGGCGCTCACGCCCTCGGCGAACGGATCGGGATGCCTCACGGACACCCGCATCAACGAGACGGTGAAGGCGGTCATGGGCTCCTACAGCCGGACCTCGAGCATGACCGAGGCCACGCCCGCCGGCTGTCCGACGCCCGTCGCGGGCACGACGCAGGTTTGCATCTGGCCGTCCGAGCAAGGCGGCGGGGGCGGCTACGCGGACTGCGCCACCGCGCGCAGCGCGCTCGGCCGCGACCCGATGCCAGGCGATCTCGGCTCGCGCGGCGCGGAGTACGCGAACCCGCGCTACAAGGGCTGCTTCCAGGTGGTGGTCACCGTCATCTACAGGTACGACAGCCTGGTCCCGTTCCTGGGGAGCGCGGCGCCCAACCTGCTGCGCCTCGCCTCGTCCACAACGATGCTCGCGGAGTATTGAGATGAATGCGCGATCACGGCGGCGACAGAGCGGTCAGGCGGTGGTCATCGTCGTGGCCATGATCATCACCCTGACCGTGCTCGGCGTGATGGTCTTCGACACCGGGCTCGCGATGTCCGACCGACGGAACCTGCAGGCGTACGCGGACGCGTCAGCTCTCGCGGGCGCGCGGTCCTACGGCCCCGGCGGGAGCAACGCGCACTGGGTCGCCATGCAGTATCTCGGCTCCTCGCTGAGCTTCAGCGTCCCCACCGGCGCGTGCTCGGGCGCGGGCAACTGCCCGGCCGGCACGTACTCGGTGAACGGCTACACCATCACGCTGGCGGACTCATGGCGCTTCAACGGCATCCTCAACTACCCGAGCGTGCTCGACGTCGTGATCTCTCACCAGCAGCCGAGCATCTTCGCGCGCATGCTCGGGTTCTCGACGCTGACGTCGGCCGCGGCGGCCCGCGCGACCGTCCCGGGGCCGCAGTTCAACGGCGCCGTGTACGCGGTGGCGGCTGTCAACGGCGATGCGGAGATCAACGGCGGTGGCTCCGCATTCCAGACGGTGACCGGGCCCGTCTATGCGTACGGCTCGTTCGGCGCCAACGACGGACCGCATTCGACAGGCGTGCCGTCCGTGCAGACCAACTACGACGGCACCCCATGCGCCGGCAACATACCCAACCGCCTCGACAACGGCGGTGGCGGCAACGGCCTCGACTACCACACGACCGACGGCAACCCGATGCCGCAGAACCCGAACATCGGCCCGCCGAACAACTACGACAACGCGGCCCCCATCCCGCCCAACGTCGTCTACACGTCGGCGGGGATGGCGAAGGATGCGCAGGGCCGCTGGCTGCCCGGCATCTACAGCGGCTTCGCGCCGAGCGGCGGGCTGATGAACGGCGGCGTCTACAAGATCGTCAACGCGCCGAACGTGTCGCTCGGGAACATCACCAACACCGTTCAAATGCCGTCCGGCGTGTCGGATCCGGCGGGTGCTGTCGCCATCGTCCTCGACGGGTCTGACGGCGCCCTGGACCTGAGCCAGGCCGTACTCAACGGACTGGACGACCTCAACCCACCTGGTTTCGCCGGCCTTCGTGACCCCATGGGCACGCACAACTTCGTCCTCTGGGGATCGGGCCCCAACCCCTTCACCGCCGGCGTCACGATCGGTCCCCACGCCGGCACCGACATGAGCGGGATCATCTACCTGCCGAGCAGCCCCTACGTCAGCAACGGCAACTCGAGCCCACAGTTCACCGGTTCGGTCTTCGTGAAGAGCATGACGGTGACCGGCGGCGGCAACGGGCAGCAGGTGTTCAAGTGGGTGTGCGGGCTGACCGCGGTCGCGGGCCAGCCCTACGACGGAGGCCTCATCCGCTAGCACCACCCTCTCCCCCTCGGGGAGAGGGCTGGGGAGCAATCAGATGGCGAAGCGAGCTTGCGAGCCGTCCTTATCGCGCTTGCGCGCAGGGGCTCAGTCTGCTCTCACCCCGGCAGCTCGATCGTGAACGTGCTCCCGGCGCCGCGCGCGGTCTTCACCTTGATGGTGCCGCCGTGTCGCTCGACCACCCGGCGCGCGATCGCGAGCCCGAGCCCGCTGCCCGAGTCGCTGCGCTGGAACCGCTCGAACAGGCGCGGCAGCCGGTCCTCCTCGATCCCCGGACCGTGGTCGGCGACCGCGATCAGCGGCCCGCCCGAACCGCGCTCGACGCTCAGCGTCACCTGCGCGCCCCGCGGACTGACGCGCACCGCGTTGTCGACCAGGTTCGCGAGCGCCTCGCGCAACAGGTCCTTGTCGGCGCTCACCTGCGCCGGCGCGGCGACCTCGGAGACCAGGTCGACCCCTGACGTCGCCGCTTGCCCCGTGTACGCCCGCACGATGTCGGCGGTGAGCTCGGCGAGGTCGATTAGCTCGCGGCGCAGCGGCACGTCCTCGTCGGCGTGCGCGAGCGAGCGCAGGCGGGCGAGCATCCGCTTCATGCGCTCGGCCTCGGCCACGCTGTCTGCGACCGCGTCTTCGGCGGCGCCTCCGCGATTCGCCCTGCGGAGGATGGACAGGTTGGTCATGATCGTCGCCAGCGGCGTCGCCACCTGGTGGGAGACGTCGGTGAGGAATCTCCGCTGTGCCGCCAGCACGGCTTGCAGCTGCTCGTTGGCGTTCGCCTGCGCCTCGATGGCGCGGTTCATGCGGTAGATCATCGGCAGCACCGCCAGCGGCAGCACCGCGGCGAGCGGCGACTCCACGAAGAGGACCGACATCGTCACCGCGCACGCGGCCAGGGTCACGGAGGCCGGCCAGGTCGCGGATGCGGCCCCGCGCAGGAGCGACACGTACGGGCGGCCGGTGAGGAACGAGGGCGGCACCACGGCGAGGCCGAGGTTGACGGCGAGGTAGACGAACGCGCCCAGCGTCGCCCGCGCATCGCGAACCAGGTCCTCCGTGGTGCCCAGGGCACCGACCAGCGACGCGAGGGCTGCGGCGGCCAGCACATTGCCCGCGTTGTATGCGCTCTCGGTCCAGCTGCGGCGGACGAAGCGGTTGCCGGCGAGAACGCTCAGCCCGGCGGTGGCAGGCCCCAGGCCTGGCGGCAGCAGCAGGACCGCGACCAGGCACGGGAGAGCGCCCAGGTTGATCTTCTGCTGCGGGCCGATCTTGACCGGGAACCTCTCCGCGAGCGCCACCGCGGCGAAGCAGGCGGGGATCAGGAGCAGCCGCGAGCGGTCGGCGGCCGCGAATCCGCCGGTGGCGGCCGCGATCGCGGCCAGGACGATCCCCGCCGCCGGCACGCCGACGAGCGCGGCCTTCAGCGGTCTCGCGAAGGTCGTGGCACCGGCGACCATGGGCCTCAGGTGGTCGGCACCACCAGGTAGAGGGTCGTCGCCTCGCCACCGGCCACCGTCGCCGTGGCCGTGCCCACCTTGTACCGGCTCACGCTCGCGACGATCTTGGCGACCGAGATGGTCCGCGGCACGGAGACGTCCAGCCTGATCAGCGTGCCCCCGCTCGCGTCGGGCGTGGCGACCCACTGGGTGGCCACGTCACCTATGTACTTGGCCTGGTGCTGCGGCACCGTGACGGACACGTTGACCGTCAGGTTCGCGCCGTCCGGCGTCTGCACCTGGACGGGCGGATCCGAGGCGCACCACACGAGGTTCGCCGAGGCCGAGCCGGCGCCACCGACCACCATCGCCCCCGCCACCAGCACGCCGGCCACCACGCTCCTCGCCTTCATGTCTCTTAGCCCCCTATTCCGGACTGAACCTGTATCCGAGACCTCTGACCGTGTGGATCAACCGCGATGCGCCGTCCTGCTCCAGCTTCTGCCGGATGCGCGAGACGTGCACCTCGAGGGAGTTCGACTCCGGGCCCGTCGTGACGGCCCAGACCGCCTCCGCCAGCTGAGCGTACGTGACGAGCTGGCCGCTGTTGCGCATGAGAGCGGCCAGGATGCGGAACTCGATGCCGGTCAGCCCGAGCTGCCGGCCTCCGCGCGTCGCCCGGCCGTCGCTGAGGTCGACGATCACGTCGCCCGAGACAAGCCGCGCGCCGCCCTTGCCGCGGTGGCGCCGGATGACAGCCTCGACGCGCGCCATCAGCTCCTCGAGCGCGAAGGGCTTGGAAACGTAGTCGTCGGCGCCGAGCTTCAGGCCCGCGATCCGGTCGCTCACCGACGAACGTGCGCTGATGCCGACCAGGGCGGCGTCTGTCTCCGCGCGGAAGCTCTCGAACAGCTCCGGCCCATCGTTGTCCGGGAGCATGAGGTCGAGCAGGACGACGTCCGGGTTCCATTCTCTGACCAGTTCGAGCCCGCGGCCGGCGGACTCGACCGCCCGCACCGTGTAGCCCTCCTCGCCCAGGCCGTTGGCGAGCGACCTCGCGAGGCGCTTGTCGTCCTCCACCAGGGCGATCTTCCACTTGATGGGCATGCGCCATTTTCACACGGAACAGCGGCTCCTCCCCATTTATGGGGAGGTGGCGGCGAAGCCGCCGGAGGGGCCACGTAATTCTCCTCCCCATTCCTGGGGAGGTGGCACGCAGCGCCGGAGGGCCCTAGCCCCCCTCCCCCTTCAGGGGGGAGGTGCCGGCGAAGCCGGCGGAGGGGGTGCGGAGTATTCGCTCAGCCCCGCCAAGCCAACGGAGAAACGGCGTCGAACCCGTTGTTCGTCGTCACCTGGACCGGCTTCACCACCACCACCGGCAGAGCCGTCGGAGTCGGCAGGGGCCCGTTGTGCGGCCCGCCCGGCGTCGGCGTTGGAACCGGCGTCGGCGTCGGCGCGTAGGCGGCGCGGGGCAGCCACCACAGCTGGAACGGACCCGCGGGCACGCCCGGCGCGAGATACGCGATCCCCGACCCGTCCGGCGCCCACGTCGGCTGGGCCACCATCTGGTTGGAGATGATCGTCTTCCGCGGTCCGAGCGTCGAGCCGTTCCACGAGGCGATGGTCAGGTAGGAAGCCTGCTTCTCGTACGTGCAGATCATCGCGATCTGAGTCCCGTCTGGCGAGACGGACGGATTGCGGCAGTCCTCCGCCGGCGACGTCAGCGCCTTGCCCGCGCTGTACGCGCGGTTCGTGAACCACAACCGCCCGTCGAGCTTCAGGTTCGGCCCGTAGTCGTACTTGGTGTAGATGATGCCGCCGTTGACCGGCACCGGCTGCACGTCGCCACCGGTGTAGTCGGCGGCGTTCGTCCACAGCTTGCCCTGCGCGACCGTGCCCGTGAACGGCATGGCCCAGATCGACAGCACGACGTCGTAGCCGAACTTCGGCTTGTCGTACGCCATCCACAGCGTCTTGCCGTCCGCGCTCACACGCGGATAGAACGACCAGTGGTTGAAGCCGGGGTCATATTTGAGTCGCGGCGGCGCTGCGTTGCTCGTCACCTTGCGCACCACCGTGCCGAATCGGTTCAGGACATAGACGTCGGAGTAGAACGGCATCTGCTTGACGGCGATGATCGACGTGCCGTCCGGCGACAGGGAGGGCATCGTCCACCCCGCCTCGGGCGTCAGCTGGTGGAAGCGCCCCGCCGCCAGGCTGTAGATCGCGCCGGACTGCGCGATGTAGAGCGTGCCGGGCAGGCTGAGCGCCTGCGCGCGCGGCGTCGCCGCCGTCGGCTTCGAGGGCGCTTCCGCGACCTTCGAGGTCTTGGTCCCGAGATAGAGGTATGTCACCGGCCCGCAGATGAGCACCAGCAGGGCGAGGGCGGCGCCGAGAAAGATGCGCGAGATCACGGGAAGTAGGTGTGCACCAGCGGCAGGATCAAGCCCCAGTCGGGGTTGATGCTGCCGCCAGGCCCGCCTCCGTGCGTGTACGGCGGAAGGAGGACGATCTGGCGGATCTGGTCCGGGTTGTCGAAGCTCGCCGCCAGCGGCAGCAGCGCCGCGACCTGGGAGAGGCCGATGCTGGTCTTCAGCTCGCCGCCGATCGCCTTCGACAGCGCCGGGAGGTCCTCGGGCGAGACCTGGTTTGCCTTCTGGCGGATCGCCATCAACACCTGCTGCTGACGCTGCGAGCGGCCGAAGTCGCTCTGCAGGTCGCCATGCCGCGAGCGGACGTACTGCATCGCGTGGATGCCGTCGAGGTGCTGCGGCCCGCCCAGCACCGCCACCCGCTCGTAGTCGTACGGCCAGCCGCCATAGACGTCGGCCGGATAGTAGTCGTCCAGCACCGGGTGGCTCGTGACCACGTCGATCCCGCCGATCGCGTCGATCAGCTTGATCAGCCCGAGCAGGCCGACCCAGATGTAGTGGTCGATGTGGACGTCGAAGTCCTGCGACACGGTGGCCATGGCCGCGCCGGGGCCGCCATACGAGTAGGCGCCGTCGATCTTCCCGAAGCCCCCCGTCGACAGGTGCACATAAAGGTCGCGCGGGATGGACAGCATCGTCACCTGCTTGGTCGAGGGCACGATGCGGACCAGGATCATCGACTGCGTGAGCACGTGGTCGCCGATGAACTTCGAGTCGTCGTCGGAGCCGAGGAGGAGGACGGTGAAGGCGCCGGTGACCGGGCTCGCCGACGGCGACTGGGGCAGCGGCGAGGTGAACAGGTCGGTGGGCGAAGGCGTCGGCACCCGTATCACCTGGCCGGTGGAGTCGAGGGCCAATTGCGCCGCGGGTAGGAAATAGGCAAGCCCACCCGCCACCGACGACAGCACGATGGCAAGCAGGACGAGGAAGCTGGTGCGTAGTGGGCTAAGCCGCCGGCGTGAAGCTCTTATGCGGTGCCCCGGTCTGGAGCCAGGGAGCACGGGAGAGCATTCTAGCCGCCGGGCCGGTATGCCTTTGTAAGCGAGCTGTTAACGGTCCTGAAGGGTTATCGGTGGATCGCAAGCTGCACGGCTTTCACCGCGAGCATCACGATCGCGATCACGAGGTACCCGCTCAGCGCCGCCAGCGCGGCGCGGCGAGCCGGCGACCAGGTGGGCCGCTCGAGCAGGGCGAGGGCCGGCATGCGCCAGTTGGCCCGCTCTTCGCGCGACATCGGAGGCGGCGGCTGGGCGCCTCGCGACCTCGCCCAGCTCCACGCTCCGCCAGCGAGGAGGACCGCGAACGCGATCGCGCCCAGGATGACGAGCAGGGTCGTGACGTCGATCGAAGGCACGACCGTGGAGACGACCAGGATCGCGGAGAGGACCAGCATCGCGCCGACGATGACTCCCGCCACGGCGTTGAGCCAGGGCCGGTTGACCCAGGGTCCCAGGACCTGGCGGTCGTTGCACAGCAGCACCGCGAAGACGGTCGTGCTCGGGAGCATGATCCCCGCCATCGCCTGCACCGCCGTCGTGATCAGGCCCAGCGGCGCGTACGGGATGAGCACGATCGCCGCCGCGACCGCGACCATCACGGTGTACGACCCGTAGAAGAGCTTGGCCTCGCGCACGCCTCGGTGCAGCGAGTGGCGAAGGCCGAAGACGTCGCCGAACGCGTAGGACGTGGCGAGCGTCACGGCCGACGCGCCGACGATCGAAGCGTCGAACAGGAGCAGCGCGAAGATCGCCCCGGCGGCCGGCGAGATGTTGACGTGCAGGACCTGCGCGACGTGCAGCGCGTCGATGTAGTGCCCGAACTGCGACGTGCCCGAGAAGGCCGACGCGGTCGCCATCATGATCGCCGCGGCCCCGATCACGACCACGAACGCGCCGAGCGCGGTGTCCGCCTTCTCGTAGTCGAGCCAGCGCGGCGTGATGCGCTTGTCGATCACGTTCGACTGCTGGAAGAACATCTGCCACGGCGCGACGGTGGTGCCCACGATGGCCACGATCAGGAGCGCGGAGTTGGAGGTGAGCCCTCCCTCGACGCCGGGCACCAGGAATCCCTGGAGCGCGGCCCCCGGGCTCGGATGGCTGAGAACCACCAGCGGCAGGACGAGCAGGCTCGCGAAGAGGAAGACGAACATCGCCCGCTCCCAGCGGCGGAAATTGCCGCTGATCGTGATCCCGACCAGGAGCGCCGCCGCGATCGGGACGGAGATGAACGGCTTCAGGCCGAAGTACTCGCCGGCGAGGCTGACGCCCATGAACTCGGTGCTGATGGTCAGGAAGTTCAGGAGGAAGATGCCGCCGGCCGAGAACCAACCCCACGACCGGCCGAAGCGCTCGGTGATGAGCCGCGCGTAGCCGACGCCCGTGACCGCCCCCAGGCGCACCACCATCTCCTGGTTGACGATCAGCACCGGGATCAGCAGGAGCAGCGTCCACAGCAGGGAATAGCCGAAGTCCTGTCCCGCCTGCGCGTACGTGGAGACGCCGCCGGCATCGTTGTCGCCGACCATCACGATCAGCCCGGGACCGACGATGGCGAGAAGCGTGAGCATGCGACGGCGCCATGTCCGGCGCGGCGTGACGTCGCTGACGCGGATCGTGCCGAACGCGCCGTGGATGTCGCCCTGGTGCAGATCGTCGAGCACGGCCGACGTTGGCTTCAAGCGCGAGTCCTTGCGGTTTGGCTCGCGCTCGGTCATCGCAGATCTATACGCCGGTGCTGGCTTCGGCGCGGTCGCGCCACTGTTCCGGGATCAACGGCTCGATGGCGTCGTCGAATGAGATCGCACCGATCAGGTTGCCGGCCGCGTCGACGACGCCCAGCGCGGTGAGGTTGTAGTCGGCCATGGTCAGGGCGACGTCGGCGAAGTCCGCGTTGCCGTGGACCGACACCCGAGTCAGGTCCAGCTCATCGACCTTGCGCGTGTGGTCGGCCCGCATCAGGTCGACCACGCCGACGCTGCCGGCGAACCTGCCGTCAGCCTCGGTCACGAACACTGTCGTCAGGAGCTGGTGCGGAGACTTGTCGTCCGTGCGCACGGCCTCGAGCGCCATGTCCACGGTGGCGCCCCGCACGACCCAGACGTAGTCGGGGCTCATCATGCCGCCCGCGGTCGTCGGGTGGTACTGCAGCAGCTTGCGCAGCTTGAGCTGCTGGCCGGCCGACATCAGCTCGAAGATCGGCTTGCGCCGCTCCTGGTCGAGCTCGCCGAGCAGGTCGGCGGCGTCGTCGGGGGCCATGCGCTCGAGAATCCGCGCCGACTCCTCGTTCGACTTCGACTTCAGGAACTCGACCTGGTGCTCGGTGTCAAGCTCCTCGAAGACGTCGGCCGTGAGCGCCGGGTCGCTCTCTACCGCCTCGATGATCTCCTGTCCTTCTTCGTGCGAGGCGCCCTCGACGATGTCGGCGATCTGCGCCGGGTGCAGGCGGCGAAGGCGCTGCAGCGGCATGAGGAGCTTGGCGGTGGGAACGTGGCCGACGAACGGCTGGATGTCCTTCCAGTCGAGGATCGCGTGGCGGCGGAGGTCGGGCCTGGCGCGCCGCGGCAGAAGTCGCCGCAGCATTGCCTGCGGGCTGCGGTCGATGCCGGCGAGATACCAGCCGTCGGGGCCCGGCGCGAGCACCAGGTCGTGGGCCTGGACGATGCGCCCCTTGACGACGTCGACGAGGTGGCGGCCGAGCACGTCGGCTGCCAGCAGCACCTCCCCGGCGCGGCGCTGAAAAGCGTCGGTGCGGATGGTGTGGGTGTTGAGCCTGACCGCGCCTGGCTCCAGCGAATCGATCAGGTCCTTGCCGATGAACACGCCCTGCGCCCCGACGCGGACCTTGAGCCCGGTGACGGGCGGGTAGGCGCCGTCGGAAAGCTTGACGATGAAGTCCTCCACGCGGCCAACCTCGGTGCCGGCGGGGTTGAGCACCGGGGTGCGCAGCAGCTGCGTCACCATCAGGCGCCGCTTGTCCTCCCGGTGCTTCGGCTCGTCCATGCTTCCGTCGCTCACATCGGCCATTATTCACCTCCCCGTAGGGCTTCAAGAGCCTCGGGGATCAGCCAGACCAGCAGGCCCAGCGCCGCGATGTACTGCACCCACCACCAGCCCGTCGCCATGCTCACGACGAGGCCCGCCAGCGTGGCCGCCGCGAGGTAGGCGCAGCTGATCGACTCCGCGATGTCGGCGCGAAGCGACGGGCTTTCGAGCACGCGGTTGACCCGGCGCTTCGCGCCCGCGAGCAGCGGCATCGCGACGATCGCGACGGCGCTGACGGCGATGCCGAGGATCGAGCCTTCGGGCATGACCCGCAGAACAAGGCCGCCGATCGAGAAGAGCACCACGTACACGCACAGCAGGACGAGGAGGACCGCCGAGATGCGCGTGCTGATCTCTTCCTCGGCGCGGCCGAGCAGCCGGCGAAGGACGACGATCCCGCTCAGCAGCTCGACCACCGAGTCGAGCCCAAACGCAGTGAGCAGGACGCTGCGCGCGGCGATGCCCGCGCCCACGGCGATAACGGCCTCGACGAGCATCCAGGCGATCGTCACCCACTCGAGCCGCACTCCCTGGCGCAGCGCCGCCGCGCGCGCAATGTCCACCGCGGCATTGTCCGTTAGCTAGGATCGCTGGCGCAGGTGGGTTTGCGGGTCGAGACGTATCGCACAGAGCTGAGGCGGCTCCAGGACTGGGAGCCGTACCTCAAGAAGCACTCCGGCTTGCCTGGGCCGCGCGCGAATCTCGAGCTCGTCACCGCGGTCGCCGAGGAGGCCGACCCCGATCGCCTGTGGCGTTTCTCCGCGTCGGGCGATGAGTTCCTCGCCCTCTGTGGCACGGCGGGCCTCGGCCGCATCGCGCTGCTCGAGCCGGACACGGTCATGGCCTGGCTGCACGAGCTGGCGTCGGATCCACGGTGGCGGGTGCGCGAGGGAGTCGCCATCGCCCTGCAGCGCATCGGCCGCGAGAGCATGCCGGGACTCATCGCGGACATGAAGGCGTGGGCCCGGGACGACCCCTATGTCCAGCGCGCGGCCGTCGCCGGCCTGTGCGAGCCCGCGCTGTTGAAGAACAACTCGGACACGGTCGAGGTGCTCTCGATCCTCGACGTCGTCACGCGCTCGCTCGCCGCCGCCACCGACCGCGACGACGAAGGCTTTCGAGTGCTGCGCCAGGCGCTGGGCTACGGCTGGAGCGTGGCCGCGGCCGCGGCGCCGCAGAACGCCAGGCCCTACCTCGAGAAGTGGATGCGCGCCACGGACAAAGACGTGGCGTGGGTGATGAAGAGCAACCTCGGCAAGGCACGGATGAGCGGCCTGCGGGCGAGCCTGGAGGCGGCGGCAAAGCCGCCGAAAGCCGCGGTACGCAAGAGCAGGCGCTAGGTCTTCTCCAGGACGACGATCGGGATCTCGCGCTTCGTCAATGCCTGCTGCCGCTCGAGGTAATCGATGCGCCGCGCCAGTTCCGGCCGCTCCTCCGGCCTGGCTACGCGAGCTCTCACCTTGAACTTCTGCGGACCGACCTCGACGGTCGCCGTCGGATCGGCCAAGAGGTTGTGGAACCATGCCGGCGACTTCGGCGCGCCGTTGTTCGACGCGATCACCGCGTAGCCGTCGCCGTATGCCCTGAAGCCGACGACCACGGTCCTCTCCTCCCCAGACTTCGCCCCCTTCGTCGTCAGGAGCATCGGCTCCCGGCCCTGCATCGGACCGCTGAGCTTGCCGCCGCTGGCCCTGAACTCGGCGATCAGCTTCTGGTTGTAGGCCTTCATGTCCTGTGGGATCTCCGGAGGCTGCTGTGGATTGCTCGACATGTCTTTACAACGCTAACAACCGCGAGTACGGCATGTCGCGGTCCCGTTTTCCTCCATAGGAGGTTCGAATGACACAGAGCACATTGCTTGTATTGGTGATCGGGATAGTCGTCGTCTTGATCGTGATCGGTCTCATCGCCGCTCTGACGGGTCGGCGCGGACCGCGCTTGCGAGCCCTGCCGGATGAGTCGCGGGACCGCTTCGCGCGCTCGTGGCAGGCAATCGAGGCGCGCTTCATCGAAGACCCGCGCGCGGCGGTCCAGGAAGCCGACAAGACCGTGGTCATGATGCTGAGCGAGCGCGGAGCGACGCTGGACGAGCACCGCCACCTGCCGCGCGACATGCGCATGGCTCGCGAGGCGGCCGCCAGCGACCAGGGGCGGCAGGGCACCGAGGGCATGCGGGTGGCGATGGTGCACTACAAGCGGGTCGTGGACGACGCCGTCGGCACCGAGCGCATGAAGCGGGGTGATTACCGCAGGGAGGTGGCGTCGTGAGCGAGATGCGTGACACGCGCGAGGTGCGCAACGACAAGGAGGAACGCCGGCCCATGGCGACCAAGGAGCCGATGGGCACAAATCGGGACGCGATGCCGGTCGATCCCGAGCGGCCACGCGAGGAGCGCCGGCCCATGCCGACAACCAAGGAGCCGATTGGTACGAATCGGGACGCGATGCCGGCCCAGGCCGCGACCCAGGCGCCGGCTCAGATGGAGATGTGGCCGGACATGGGTGAGTTTCGGCAGCGGTTCGAGGAGATCCAGTCTGAGTTCATCGAGGACCCGAAGTCGGCCGTCAAGAAGGCCGAGCATCTGATGGAAGAGGCGGTCGAGCGCATCACCAAGACGATGCAGGAGCGGATTCAGACGATGCACCGCGACGTCGACGGCAAGGACGGCGATACGGAGATGCTGCGGCTGACGATGGTCGGCTACCGGAAGTTCATCGACCAGATGGGGAGCCGGCGAGCGGCCTAGCTCAGCGTCTTTTCCAGCGACTCGTGACCGACGCGATCACGGCGCGTATGCGGGTCACGAGTCGCTCCGCCCATTCGAACTCGAGAGACAGTACCGCGATGCCCGCCAGGATCACGACCACACCTGGTCCGGGCAGAACGAGCAATGCGATGCCGACGAGGAGCAGCATTCCGCCGACGATCGCGACCACGACCCGGCGAACGACTGGATGCTGGCGCTTGTGCAGCGCGTGAGCCTTGTCGATCCATCCTCGCTCGGGGAGGGCCACGGATGCAGCGTACCCTCTGCGAGCCGGCGCCCGGCTAGGATCGACTGACTGAACCAGCTGCTGTCGCCAGGCGCCGCGCTTGGAGCTGCCGCGACCCTTGGGCTGGCCGATTTCTCCGGAGGCCTGGCGTCTCGGCGAACGCCCGCACCGAGCGTCGCCGTAGGCGTGCAAGCCGTCGGCCTGGTCGCCATCCCGCTTGCGCTCCTGCTCCTGCCCACGCGCTGGGACGTCGGAGCGGTGGCGCTGACCTTCGCCGGCGGCGCGATCGGAGGCTTCGGCCTGATCCTCTTCTATCGCGCGATGGCGCTCGGCCTCATCGGCGTCGTGGCGCCGATCACCGCGGTCATCGCCGCCGCGCTGCCGACCGCGGTCGGCGTCCTGGTCGGTGGCGAGCGACTGCGCATCGGACAGGCGGCGGGAATCCTGGCCGGCCTGGTCGCGATCGTGCTCATCAACGGCGGTGGCGGCTCGACCGCGAGGGAAGGAGCGCGTCAGGCGGTGGCGCTGGCGATCGTCGCCGGTATCGGCTTCGGGCTGTTCTTCATCCTTTTCCACGAGGCCAGCTCGGCCGGCCTGCCTGCGTTTGTCAGCGGCCGGGCCGGATCGGCGACGGTGGCGGTCGCTTATGCGCTGATCGCCCGGGTCTCGGTGCCGCCGAGTAGAAATACCCTGCGTCTCATCGCCCTCGGAGGCTCGCTGGATGGAATCGGAGTGGTGCTGTACATGTACGCGACCGTTCACGGGTTGCTGTCGATCAGCGCGCTGCTGACGTCGTTTTACCCCGCGGTCACGATCCTCTGCGCGCGGGTCTTCCTCCACGAAAGGCTGAGCGCGGTCCAGCTGGGCGGCGCGGCGCTGGCGCTCATCGCGGTCGCGGCGATTGCGCTCGCCTAGAGACACAAACTGTGCTGAAAGTGTTCGAATTACCGCTCCGAATACAACCGTTTCAGCACAGTTGATGCGACGCACACCCAAAAAGTGCCCCGCGAGGGATTCGAACCCCCGACCCTCTGTTTAGAAGACAGATGCTCTATCCACTGAGCTAGCGGGGCGGCACGGCTATTCGGGAGAATACCCGCAGGGGGTGGCGGCGAACACGAGCGACAAGCTCCAGCACCTGAGGCAGATCCTGGCCGAGGTCACCGACCTCACGCGGGCAGCGATGGTCCTCGAGTGGGACCAGGAAACCTACATGCCCCCGGGCGGCGTCCAGGGCCGCGCCGAGCAGCTCTCCACCCTGCTGACCCTCTCCCACGTCAAGTTCACCTCCGACGAGGTCGGCAAGCTGATCGAGGACCTCGAGGACGAGCTCGCCGGCGCGCCCTTCGACTCCGACGACGCCAGCATCGTCCGCGTCACCCGCCGCGACTACGACCAGGCTCGCAAGCTGCCGCCCGAGCTCGTGGCCGAGATCGCCCGCGCGGGCTCGGTCGCGCGCCCGGTCTGGGAGAAGGCCCGCCACGACGAGAACTTCGGCCTCTTCGCGCCCTACCTCGAGAAGAACGTCGAGCTCAATCGCCGGATCGCCGATGCGCTCGGCTACAAGGACCGTCCCTACGACGCGCTGATCGACCGCAGCGAGCCGGGCATGACCACCGCACAGCTGGGAGCGATCTTCGACGAGCTCAAGGCCGCGATCGTGCCCCTCGTCGCCGACATCAAGCAGCACGCGGACGCT
>VBJE01000282.1 GCA_005879675.1 Chloroflexota bacterium | reverse complement strand
AGGTCGTTCCCACCTTCGACACCGCGACCTTGTTGAGCAGCGAAAGGGTCAGGCTGCCGGACGTCAGCGCCAGCTTGCCTAGCGCGTTCTGGATGTCGGTCGTCAGGGCGGGGTAGGCGATCGGGTCCGTGGTTGCCTGCTCGCCGGCCTGGAACTTGCCATCGCCGTTCAGGTCGAGCTGAAACTTCAGCTTGAAGTCGCCCGTCGTTGCATTCAGGATCTGGAACGTCTGCTCCTGATCCTGGGCGATCAGGTGGTTCGGGTTAAAGTCCGCCCACTCGAGCAGCGGGATGTCGTCCTTGTGTGCCAGCGGCCCGCCAACGAATGCGACGACGAAAGTATTGCTTGTCTTCGTGACCGCAACGTTCGCATCCGCCGTCAGGCCACCGATGTTCGGGAGCGCACGAAGCGCAGCCTCAACCTCGGCGGCGGTGGCGAACGGCGAGATCGGGTTCGAGGCCATAGACGTAACTGAGCTGGAAATACCCGCCAACGGCCCCGTCGACCCTGACCAGCTGGACCGCGTTGGTGGCGGGTCCGCCCAGCACGTAGTTAGAGGGAGTGACCGTAGCCACGCCCTGCTTGGTGATCACGGCCGGATCCGTCGGGTTGCTGAAGATCGTCGCCCCGAAGTTCGCGTCACCCACGAGCTGCCCGTTGTCGAGCGCGCCGGTCAGCTGGGCGACGCTCGCGGCCAGCGCGTTGGGGTGCCGACCGGCGACCGCCGCTCCGTTGAACTCGACCGTGAAGAAGCCGTTGTTGGGTGGCAGTCCCGGGGGATCGCCCGCAATCTTGACGTCCGAGCCAAGGCTCGAGTTCGCCAGCGCACCGGCGAGGTTGCTCAGATCGAAGGGCACCGTCGCGGAGTGGGTGCCGTCGCTCAGCGTGAACGACCCGCCGTTGGCGTTCCAGACCGAGATCTTCTGCTGCTCGTTGCGCGCCACGAGGTTCGTTCCGTTCGCCGACAGCAACGGCACACCGGCCCCTGTGCCCAGGCTCGGGTCGAAGGTGATCCAGTAGATGTTGCCTTCGGGCTGAACCATCATCGGAGCGACGGTCACGCATCCGGTCGCGGCGCACGGCTTGCCGGTGGCCAGGGCCTGGATGGTCGCCAGGCGGGCGATTGCCCCCTGCACGGTCAACGTGCTGTTGGTGGCGTCCGTCGCGGCCGCGTTCCAGTCGAGGGTGGCCGGCGTGTCCGTGCTCCCGCCGGCGACCGTGAATGAGCCGCTGCTGGCCTTGATGGTCAGAATCTCGGTCTTGCCGTGGGTCGCGTCGCCGTCGCTCAGCGTCCGT
This sequence comes from Chloroflexota bacterium, assembly GCA_005879675.1. Lineage (GTDB taxonomy): Bacteria > Chloroflexota > Dormibacteria > Dormibacterales > Dormibacteraceae > 40CM-4-65-16. Next base: position 2,309 of record VBJE01000282.1, on the reverse strand, counting down.
ACTGTCGCCGCCTTGCCGCCCTGGACCGTGGTGACCACGTCGACGCGCGGACCCGGCACGAACACCGGGGCGTTGACCTGGGGTCCGGTGGAGGGCGGCGGCGCGGGAGCAGTAAGCGACGCGATGTTGATCTGGCCGCCGTTGATCGTGATACCGAACGACGACGTCCCGATCACGAGCTGCTGGTTGGTGTGGTTCGGGTCGCCGTTGACGCTGAAGCTTCCAGTGAGGAGTGAGGCGTCCGTGAGCGCCGGGTTTGTCGTGGTGACGAGGCTCCAGCTGACACTGAAGGACGCCGCTCCGCTGACCACGCCGAGCGCGTTGATGTCGCTGACGTCACCGGCTATGCGAGCGCCCCTGGACGTCAGGGACAGGCCGGCGCCTTCGAGCCCACTCTGGCTCCAGTCCAACGCCTGAACTGCGTTCGGCGAACCCTGGTTCAGCTCGATCAGTCCATCGGTCACGGTCGCGTGGATCTGCGGTCCCGAGAGCGTCGCCCCGAGCTGGCTTGCGGCGAAGCCGAACCAGCTGTTCGTTCCACCAGGGTCGGTGAGGGAGGCAAGGTAAACGGTGCCCTGGGTCACCTGCAAGCCGAAGGCGGAGGTGCCGAGATTCAGCTGTTCGGTCTTGCTGGAGTCGAGGATCAGAGTGCCCGCGAGCAGCACGGCCCTGGTCATCGGGGGGTTGGGCGCGACGGTCGTGACGTAAGTCCGGTCGACGCTGAAGCCGATGCCGCCCGTCACGATCCCGAATGCGTTCAGGTTCGTGATGTCACCGGAGATGTGCGCGACGTGGCCGCTCAAGGCCAGTCCTGCGCCGCCCAGCCCGGACTGGCGCCAGTCGAGCGGGTCGAGTCCGGTCGGGCCCCCGTTGAACCGGACCGCGCCATTCGACAACGTCGCCTGCAGGCTCGGGGCGATGAGGATTCCCGCGATGCCGTCCCCGTCCAGGCCAAACCAGCTCTGCCCCGAGGTCCCGGGATCGCTCAGCACCGCGACGTGCAGCGTCCCGGCGGTGAGGATCAGGCCCAGGCTCGGGCTCCCGACCACCAGCCTCTGACCCTTGGTCGCGTCGATGCTGAAGCTGCCGGTGACGAGAGGCGCGTCGGTGAAGGCAGGGTTGGGCGCCGAGGTGGTCACCAGGGTCCTGCTCACGCTGAAGCTCGCTCCACCCTTGACGAAGCCGAAGAGGTCGAGGTTGTCGATGTCAGCGGAGACCTTCGCGACCACCCCGCTGAGGCCGAGACCCGCGTCCTCCAGGCCGGTGCCGGTCCAGTCCAGGACCCCGGCGCCGGTCGACCCGGTGTTCAGCTTGATCGAGCCGTTGGCCACGTCTGCCTGAAGCCCGGGACCGGCGAGGGAACCGCTAAGCAGCTCCGCGTCGACGGCGAGCCAACTGTACCCCGAAGTCCCGGGGTCGGTGAGCGTGGCCACCTTCAGCGTGCCGCCGGTGATGGTCACACCGAGACCGGCGGTGCCCAATCGCAGCTGGCCGCCGCCGGACACGGTCACGGTGCCGACGAGCAGCGGGGCGTCGGCAAGCACTGGGTTGGGGGCGGCGGTGGTGACGAGCGTGCGGGTTACGTCGAAGGTCGCATCGCCGTGGATGAGCCCAAAGACGTCGAGCCCGGTGACATCGCCCGACACCTCGGCAAGGCTGCCAGAGAGGTCAAGTCCCGTCACAGCCAGGGTCGACTGGGTCCAGTCGATGGGATCGGCGTCCGTGTTCTCGTCGACCAGGGTCGGGTGGACCGCGTCGAGCGAGCCTTCGTTGATCTTGACCGTGCCGCCGGCCACGCTGCCCTGAATCCCCGGGCCCGCAAACGTGCCGACAAGGCCGGTCGCCTCGAGGCCGAACCAGCTCTTGCCCGAGGTCAGGTTGTCGTCCACCGACGCGAACTTGATGATGCCGCCGACAAGGTCGATCCCGAGCGCGCGCGAGCCCAGAAGCAGGTGCTGGCCGCCGCCGATCGTCAGCGATCCGTAGAGGAGCGGCACGTCTGTGAGCACGGGGGCGTCGGCGCTGACGTAGACCCTCGTGACGCTGAACGACGCGCCGCCCGTGACCAGGTCGAACGCGTTGAGGCCGCTGATGGTGCCCGCGACGCTGGCGATGGCGCTCGTCAGGGCGACGCCCGAGCCGGCGATCTTCGTCCAATCGATGGCACCGGTGCTCGGGTCCGACGCCTCGTTGAGCTGAACCGTGGCGCCGGTCACCGACGCGCTCAGGTGCGGCCCGCTCAGGCTGCCAAACAGGCCGGTGACCTGGAGGCCGACCCAGCGGTCGCCTGACATTCCGGGGTCTGCGAG
>VBJE01000165.1 GCA_005879675.1 Chloroflexota bacterium | reverse complement strand
CACCACCCAGCCTGTAAAGACCCTTTCCGTAAGCTCGTGGGGACGATGGCTGTCGTGACCCGGTGGAAGGAGCATCTCGGGGATTGGATCTCGCTGCGCGCGCACGCCGAGCGCACACCCCCGCGCTTCACGCTGACCCTCACCCTCGGCGAGCTTCCCGAAGGCTGGGCTCGACCGCAAGGACGCGCGCACACGTGGGTCGGCATTCTGGGCCTCGTCTGCATCGCTCCGTTCGTGGTCCTTCTCGGCGCGACCCTGCTCCGCGCCCTTGGTTTCGGGGCGCCGTACGCGTGGCTGACGAGCTCTTCGATCGCGATCCTCGCCGCGACCATCAGCCTCTTCATCGGCATCCCGGTCGCCATCGCCGTCAACCTGTGGCGGATCGCGCGCCTGGGCTTCCAGCGCCGCGCGGGCGCCCTCGAGGGACTGGTCGCTCTCGAGTTCGCACCGCTCCACCTGGTCGTCGTCGCCACAGCGGTCCTGATCGGGGCCCTGTTCGTCGGCCACCTGGCGGTCGACTCGTACGCGTGCCTGAACGGCGTCCGCTCCGCCTGCTGAACGGCCAGGGATTACAAACTCTTCACACCCGGCTAATGCCAGGGTCCGCGCCGCAAGCTTCAATGGACCCGGTGAGCGTCGCCCCCGCGGAACAAGAGGCAGTCGCGCCACGCTCGAACAGTCGCGGCATCACGCGCCGCCAGGCTCTTGCCGCCGCGCTTGCGACCGGGGTCGGCGTCGGCGCGATCCGGCTCCTCGGCGGATCGATGCAGCAGCTGGCGACATCGCGGAGCGCAACGGCCAGCGGATGGATCTCGCCGCTGGGCTCCGAGTCGGCGCGCGTGATGCACCTTCTCCGGCGCACCACTTTCGGCTACACGCCGACACAGCTCGAGGCCGCGCTGTCGGCGGGCTTCAGCAAGACGGTCGACCGTCTACTCGAGACGAAGGCCGCGGAGCCTCCCGCCTTCGCGGCCGCGACGACGCCGGGGGGTCGTTTTCCGATCGCTCAGCTACAGCAGTGGTGGATCGACCAGATGCTCGCCACCTCGACGCCGTTCGCCGAGCGCATGACGCTCTTCTGGCACGGCCACTTCACGACCGACTATCGCAAGGCCGCTGACAACACCTTCGTCTACTGGCAGAACCTCACCTGGCGGCGCATGGCGATGACGGACCTGCGTTCGATGCTGATCCAGGTGACGAAAGACCCCGCGATGCTGCGCTACCTCGACCTCGCGACCTCGACCGGCCAGAACCCCAACGAGAACTACTCGCGCGAGCTGATGGAGCTCTTCACGATGGGCGCCGGCAACTACACCGAGGAAGACGTGCGCGAGAGCGCCAAAGCTCTGGCCGGATGGCAGCTGCCGCCACCGGACTCCTTCGCGGCCGGCAACGGGAACCGCCGCCTGCCCGTCTACTCGAGCCAGAAGACCGGGATCTTCAATCCGCGGCGCTCGTACCGCGGAAGCGTCACCTACCTTGGCAAGACCGGAGCGCTGGACACAGAAGGTGTGATCGATCGCATCCTGGCCCAGCCCGCGACCGCCACGTTGATCGCGGGCAAGGTCGCCCAGCAGTTCGTTCATGCCCGCCCGAGCAGCGACCTCGTCAAGCAGCTCGGCGATGTCTTCCGCCGTGGCAAGTACGACATGAAGACGCTGATGCATGCGCTCTTCACCAGTCCTGAATTCACGGCGGATCGAAACTACCGCGGCCTGGTCAAGTCGCCGACCGAGCTCATGGTCGGTGTGGCGCGCGCGCTGGGTGCGACCTCGATGTCCAAGCTGATCGCGAGCTCGGGCTCCGGGATGGGGCAGAGCCTGTTCGACCCGCCGGACGTCAACGGCTGGCCGAACAACGAATCCTGGATCTCTTCCAACACCGTGGTCGAGCGCGTCAACTTCGTGACCCGGGCGCTGTCCAGCGCCAAAGACCTGCCGTCCCCGACCAACGCGATCCACGGCCATCTCGACGGCGTGGTCAGCCAGCAGACAGCGACCCTGCTCAGCCAGGCCGCCGATGACCGCGCCCGCTGGTTCATCACGCTGGCGTCGCCCGAATTCCAGCTCAAGTAGGTAAGAAGATGAAGAGAGAAGTCGGCATCAACCAGCTCAAGCGCCGCGACTTCCTGCAGGCGGGACTGGTGTTCGGCGCCGGCGCCGCGGGCCTCGCCGCCGGCTACGCGGCCGTACCTGACGCGTTCGCCCGCGCCGTTTATGCCGCCAAGAAAGAAGGCGTGAGCAACGACAACGTCCTGGTCATGATCCAGCTCGCCGGCGGCAACGACGGCCTGCGCACGCTGGTGCCGCTCGCGGATCCGGCGCTGCACGACCTGCGGCCAAAGCTCGCGGGGCCTATGGTCTCCCAGGCGCTGCCCCTCAACTCGCAGTTCGGCCTCAACCACAACCTCGGCGGCATCAAGAGCCTGTGGGACAAGGGCAAGGTCGCGATCGTCCAGGGCGTCGGCTATTCCAACCCGACCTTCTCGCACTTCGAGTCGATCCGGATCTGGGAGACGGGCGACCCGACGCGGCGCCAGGTCGACGGCTGGCTGGGGCGCACCCTGGCCACGAGCTACGACTCCAACGGACATCCGCTGACCGGGTGCGCCTGCGGCGCGACCGACGCACCGGGGGCGCTGCGCGACCTGCAGGCGACCCTGACCGTGATCCAGAACCAGAAGACGTTCGGGTTCACTGGCGGCACCGAGGTCGAGGCGGCGGTGGGCGCGCTGTACAAAGGCACGCCCGGCATCTACGGCGCGCTCTTCGACACGGCGATCGCCACCG
>VBJE01000164.1 GCA_005879675.1 Chloroflexota bacterium | reverse complement strand
TCCAGGGAGCGTGAACCAGAATCTGGTGAGGCCGCGGTCCGACTCGACCCCGACCCGCCCTCCGCTCGCCTCGACCAGCTGCTTGACCACGGCCAGGCCGATCCCCGCCCCACCTCGTGTCCGGTCGCGCGATTTCTCAACCCGGTAGAAGCGTTCGAAAATGTGGGGCAGGTCGACCGGTGGGATTCCCTCACCGCTGTTGGCGACGCTGACCACGACTGAGCTCCCATCGGTCCCCGCACGAATCGAGACGGCCCCGCCTTCCGGCGTGTATCGGGCAGCGTTCTGGAACAGGTTGAGCAGCACCTGGGCCATGTGGTCCGGGTTGGCCTGGACCCACAATCCCGTAGTGAACTTCTGCTCGACATTGATGGATCGGCGTTGGAAGCCGGGCAGAGACAGCTTCACGGCGGCCTCCACCACCTCTCCGAGGTCGATGTGGCTTGACTGCGATCGGGCCGCCGCGGGCTGGTCGGCACCGAGCTCGTCCAGCGAGAGAGAAAGTCGATAGAGGCGGTCCACCTCCTGATCGAGTGAGGCGAAGATCTCGGGGCTGGCCGGCGTGACCCCATCTCGCAGCGCTTGCAGGTATCCCCTCAGGTTCGTCAGCGGACTCCGAAGCTCGTGGGCGAAGTTACCGATCAGGTCACGCCGCAGCCGTTCCTGGTCTTCCAGCCCGGCTGCCATCTGGTTGAACGAGTCGGCCAGCGACGCCAGCTCGGGTGAAGCGGGCCGGTCGACCCTGATCCCATAGTCGCCTTCGGCCAGCCGGCGCGCGGCGTGGGCGACGCCTTGCAACGGCCGCGTCAGCGCCTGGGCCAACATGGTCGCCAACCCGAGCGAGGCGACCAGTGCCAGCACGGTGGTGATGATCACAACCCGGGTCACCGACTCGTCGAACATGGCGTGCGCCAGCTCGGCGGTGGCCCCGTGCTCGATCATCAGTCGCTGGAAGATGGAGGAGCCGACGCCCAGCACTCCGACCGCCTCGACGACGAGCGCGAGGCCGGATGCTGCCAGTGAGGCGAGAGCTATGCGGCCGCTGACGCCACGAAACCATCGCGACACCTGTTGCTTTCAGGCTCCCGGCGCTGCGCGATAGCCGACGCCCCGGACGGTCGCTACGTAGCGGGGCCGGCGCGGATTGTCACCGAGCTTTCGGCGAAGCCGCCGGATGTACACATCGATGCTTCTCTCGAGGATCTCCTCGGAGTGCGGACTCAGCGCGCAGAGGAGGAGCTCTCTGGTCATGACTCTGCCGTCGGCCTCGATCAAGGCGACGAGGAGCTGGAACTCGGCCGCCGTAAGGGCGACCGACATTCCGTCGACGGTCACGTCTCTGCGCTCAATGTCAACGACCAGGTCCCGTCTGCGAAGCGTTCCTCGGCGTTTCAGCGGACGCACCCGACGCAGGATTGCATTGACCCGGGCCACCAGCTCGGCCGGGGCGAACGGCTTGGCCATGTAGTCATCGGCACCCTCACCCAGCCCACCGACACGATCGATGACGGCTCCGCGTGCGCTCAGCATGAGAATTGGAACGCTGGTCTCCTCACGGGCAATCCGCATGACCTCCATGCCGTCGACCTCTGGGAGCATCAGATCGAGGATGACCATGTCGGGTGCGTCCTCCCGAATTCCTCGCAGCGCGCTCAAGCCATCTGCAGCCGCCAGCACTTCGTAGCCTTCCCTCTCGAGATACATCCTCACGAGGGCGATCGTCTTGGGGTCGTCGTCGACCACCAGGACTCGCGTGGGTGGGAGCTGGCGCGCGGTGCTCACGGGCGGCTCATTCTGGCACCCGTCCAACACCGGATTGTGGCGGCCCCCCGATCTGGTTGGGGGCCGCCTCCGATCCTAAGACCGAGTCACCGGGCAGCGGAAATCTCTGCCCGGGAGCCGCAGCACAGTGACGTCACCGCTTGCCTCCGCCGCCATCACGGCTTCGCCCGACGTCAGCAGGTAGGGCGCGGTGTTGAAGGTGACCGAGAAAAACTCCCACTCCCCACCGTGATATCCGGCGTCGCCTGGACCCACGCCGGCGATCCCGAGCTGCCCTGGGGCGCCGTTGGTCACTGAATAGAACGGGTCGCGGCCGCTGCCGACTGGCACAGGCGCCGGCGCAACGATGGTGCCGACGATGTCGCCATGCAGGAAGAGGTTGCCGCGGCCTACAGATGCGGCCGCTGGGGCCGCGCTGGCCGCGATGAGGGCACCCGCGACGGCGGCGCCCACCACGAGCCGCCCC
>VBJE01000163.1 GCA_005879675.1 Chloroflexota bacterium | reverse complement strand
TGCCCGTGCCCGGCTCGGGTCACTCGGACGACACGATGCGCTCGCTGCTCGCGCTGTCCGACGTCATGTGCACCGGACACCACGCGGCGGTCAGCGCCGGCGTCCGCGAAGGGAGCGTGGTCGCAGTCGTGGGCGACGGGGCGGTCGGTCTGTGCGGGGTTCTGGCGGCGAAACGCCTGGGCGCGGCACGCATCATCGCCCTCAGTCGAAACCCATCCCGCCAGGCGCTGGCGCGAGAGTTCGGCGCGACCGACGTCCTGGCCGAGCGCGGCGATGCAGTTGTCGAGGCTGTCCGCGAGCTTACGAACGACGTCGGCGTCGACGCCGCACTCGAGTGCGTCGGCACCGGCCAGTCCGTGGCCACGGCGTTGGCCATCACACGGCCAGGATCGATGGTTGGGATTGTCGGTGTCCCTCATGGCGTCGACGCGTCGATCGCCGACACCATCGTGTTCCGGAACGTCGGCCTGCGTGGCGGCGTGGCGCCGGCGCGCACTTACATACCCGAGCTGCTTGGCGATGTCCTCGACGGCCGCATCAACCCAGGCCTCGTCTTCGACTTCGAAACCGACCTCGACCACGTCGCGGATGCGTACAAGGCGATGGACGAGCGCCGCGCCATCAAGTCGCTCATCAGGGTGGCTGCCTGAGGATGAACACGTGGACGAAAGACGAGCTGGCCAGGATGGGTCGAGCCGAAGAGGTCGAGGTCGCCGTGCGTCGACCTGATGGCGGGCTGCGCAAGCGGGTCACGGTGTGGGCGGTGCCGCACGGGAACGCCCTGTACCTGCGATCCGTCAAAGGGCACGAGGGGGCGTGGTTCCGGGCTGCGCAGGAGACCCGCCACGGTCGGATCTGGGCGGCGGGCGTCGAGAAGGACGTCGCGTTCGACGATGCCGGCCACGACCTCGACGACGAGATCGACGCTGCCTACCGGGACAAGTACCGCCGCTACGCCGGAAGGATCCTGGACAGCGTGCTGACGCCTGAGGCGCGATCGACGACGACCAAGGTCGTGCCGCGAACAAGTGGCCAGCAGTCGCTGCCGGCGCCAAGGTAGGTACTCAGATCAGGACGGGCGCCTTTCCTTCGCCACCGGCTTGAGATCGCCCTTCAGCGCGTCCTCATAGGCGGCCCACAGCACCCCGTACGCCGCCACCAGGCCTTCGGGGCGGGGCTGGCTCATTGCCGCTTCGAAACGCTTTGTGTACGCATGGTCGCCGAGCTCATCTCGCAGCAAGGCCTGAGTCTGCGCCTCCCATTTCGACGCCGACGCGAGGTCCTTGCGCTTCTCAATCATCAGCCGGCCCCGGCTCATCATCTCCTCCAGACGCGCGACGAAACCGTGCCGGTCGAATCCCATCGGCGCGCGGGGCGGGCCCTCTCGGCTCACCGTCTTCCACTGGACCGGACGGCCGTATGCCGGGGCCGACGCGGAGGGGCGCCAGCCGGCGGCTGCCCGCTGTCGGTCGTAGGCCGTGCGCTTGGCGCTGTTGGTCAGAACGTCGTGGGCCAGGTTGATCAGCTTCGCGTGCTCGAGCGCGTCCGGATGGTTGCCGCGGTCAGGATGCCAGTACTTGAGCTGCCGGCGCCAGGCGGCGTGCAACTC
>VBJE01000020.1 GCA_005879675.1 Chloroflexota bacterium | reverse complement strand
CTGAGCACGATCGCCACCGCGCACGGAATGGGCCTCGCAGCCCTGGAGGCGGCGAACCCGCAGTTGGGACCGCTGAGCGGACGCAACTGGAAGCTGATCCATCCCAACGAGCAGGTGATCATCCCGGACGGGGCCGCCGGCGCCCTGCTCGTGGTGAGCAAAGCTCCCGCCGGGCCGCCGCCGCCCGAGCTGGTCCGCCTGCCCACGCTGCCCAGCAACCCGACCGAGTATCAGCGCGCCCAGTACAAGCGGACCCTGGCGGCGAACACCGCCACGAACGACGCCCGGATCGCGGCCTGGCGCGCCGAAGCGGACCGCGCCCTGCAGCCGTGGCAAGAGCAGGTGGTCGACGAGCTCGCGAAAAAGGCCGGCGTCCCGGTGCCGGGCGGTCGGGCGCCGGACGGGCCGATC
>VBJE01000019.1 GCA_005879675.1 Chloroflexota bacterium | reverse complement strand
CGCGGGCGCCGCCTCCGTCAATGCGCTCGATCCTGCGCTCACCCGTCTGCAGCTGGCGCAGGTCGTCAACCAGTAGAAGCTAGGAGGGACTCTCATGCAATCCATCGAGCGCATCGCCGCCCCGTCGCACAGCGACGCGAACGGCGCCAACGGCCACATCATCACGATGCGCGAGTTCCTGGCCGAGCCTCGCGTGGCGCGAGGCTTCCAGGACCTGAAAGCGGATGCGCAGCGACTGCGCGCGGTCGCGGACGAGCGCGATCGCCTGAGCGAGAGGGCTGCCGAGGCCGAGCTCGACGCCGGCCGGAAGGCGCGCACCCAGGAGGAGTACAGGCATCACCGGCTGAGCTTTCCGGTCGGGCTTGCCCTGGCAACCCTGTTCGTGAGCCTCGACGCGCTTCCCGCCAACCTCGCGGCGCAGACCTTCGGCCTCGACCAGGCGCCGACATGGGGCATCACGGCGGTCATCGTCGGAGCGCTCGCCGCCGGCATGTGGGCGGTGACCCACTACCACGAAGGCTGGAGGCGTTGGGTGACCATTGGCGCGCTCGCGTTCGGCCTCCTCTCGATCGGGGCCCTTCGCTACTGGTTCCTGTGGGTCACCGCGGGCGACCCGCTTGCCGCGGTCCTCGAGGCCACGGCGCTGACGATCTTCACGAGCATGATGGTCTGGCTCGGCGTCCTGGTTCTCAGCTTCACGAAGCCGCGAGCGGTGTCCGCCGCCGAGGCGAACGCGCGGAGCTTCCGCCGCAAGGCGGAGCGCAAAGCCACGCAGGAGAAGAACCTGCTCCGCCGCCTCGATGCGGCCAAGACCGAGTTTCTGGCCGACGCTCAGCTCTTCTCGTTCCGGGCGTTTCACAACGACGGCGCGCGCAACCAGTTCCTCGACTACGTCCACGCCGAGCTCGACCGCTGAGCGGCATGTAACGACCTCCCGATAGCGCGGATGCGGCGGCGATCGCCGCTGCCACAATCCGTGCCGCATGGTTGCCGCCGTGTCGACACCGAGGCGCTCGATGCCTGTGCGAGGGCTGGCGTGGATCGTCGTGCTCGGGGCGCAGCTCGCGTGTGGATCGGCGACCCCCTCGGGGGCGGCAACACCGAGTCCGGCTGCTGCATGCCACGCGCTCCAGGTCCAGCAGCAGCAGGTCACGCTCGACCCTTCCGACACGCCGACCGCCGGCTTCGCCCTCCCCGCCGGCACCCAGCCCGTGGGCATCGTCCGCGACCTGGACGGAACGTCCGTGTGGCTGCTGGGCACAGGCAACAACCGCGTCACGCACGTGATGCCCAATGGGGCGGCGACGGAGTATCAGCTGCCGGTCAGCGGGCTGGGGATCCAGCTTTCGCAGGCGCCCGACGGCACGGTCTGGGCGCCCGAGCAGCTCCGCGACGCGGTGGTGGCGATCGGCACGGACGGCACCGCCCGGGAATGCTCGCTGCCCCGGAAGAACGTCGAGCCGAGCTCGACCTCGGCCGCCGCCGACGGGTCGGTCTGGGTCAGCGAAGGGCGCGGGTCAGCCATCGCGCGCTTCGAGAACGGCCGCTTCACCGAATACGCGATAGGTGTCAGCGGCGCCAAGGGCGCCGAGGTGCTGGCCGCCGCCGGCGGTGGCGCGTGGTTCACGGTCTTCGGGGCGCCGGTGCTGGGCCATATCACCGCGCAGGGCGAGGTCGAACGGATCCCCATCGGCGGATCCGGCACCGGCCTGGGCCTGCTGCAGACGCCGGATGGCGCGGTCTGGGTCGCGGACTTCGACGGCGACCGCGTCGTGCGCATGACGCCGGACCGGCAGCTGAACGTCTGGATGGCGCCCGCGGGCGCCAAGCCGCAGGGCCTCGCCCTGGGCCCGGCCGGCGTGGTCTGGGTGACCGAGAGCGGCACCGACCAGATCGCGAGCGTGCGCGGCTCGAGCCTGGAGCAGGCTTACAAGACGGGCCGCTGGCCGGACCATCTGGCGATCACGACCGACGGCTGGGCCTGGTTCACCGAGTACAACCAGGGCAGGCTAGGTCGCGTGCTGCTGCCCGCGACCTGACCGGCGACCCGGTAAGCGACTCTGTTGAGCCTTTCCTTTCGCGGCTGCGGTATTTTGTCCGCGGGGTGGAAGGGATAGAGCCGTCCGATCCGGCACAGCCACAGGTTCCCGCCGAGCGCCCGGTCGCGCCCGCTCCACCCGCGCCGGATGACCTCGCCGGCATCCCGCCACCTCCCGCCTATCACCCGTACCCATACCTGCTGGCACGCCCGGCGCCGGGAAACCGGGCGAATCGCGCGCTCAGACTCGCCGGCCCGTTGACGACCGGCGTGCTCTGCCTCTTCCTGGTCGTCCTGATGGTGGGCCAGCTCGTCCACGCCAACGAGCTTCTGCAGGCTGAGCTGGCCGACAAGCAGTCGCAGCTCACGTCCGCACAGACCGAGGTGAGCTCACTGCAGACCGTCGTCGACGACCTCAAGGAGCGATGGTTCGGCAACCCCGCGATCTACCAGCCGCCGCCGATCTCGAACACCGTGATCAAGTACTTCGACGTCAAGGGGGCGACCCAGTCGGAGCTGAAGCGGAGCCTCTACACGGCTGACATCTGCAAGACCTACGGCCCCTGCGACCCGGACCCCGCGGTGCCGAACGGCGTCGCGATCGGGCTGGAGTGGTTCGAGCCCGCCGTCAACAGCTACACGTGCACGACCCCGCGCGCGACCGTCATCCCGTACCGCTATTACGTCCTGCTCCCGCGGTGGTCACCGCCCGCGGACGGGACGGTGAAGATCCCGCTCGTGGAGAGGTGGAACGCGCTCGCCAAGTCGATCTACGTCCACGAAGCCGGCCATGTCGCCATCGACAAGCAGGACCTCGGCGCGCTGAACGCCCAGGCCCAGAAGCTGCCGAACTGCGACGCGGTCTACGGGTTCTGGGACGACCCACACGTTTACGACAAGGACGATGCCGACCAGGCTGCTTACCACGCGCGACTGCACGCCGACTGCCGGCCCGAGGTCGGGTGCATCCCCGACGGCTGGATGGGTTGGTGACGACCGGCTAACCAGGCGTCAAATCTCGCCGCCCCGACCTATCATCGGGCGCGCCTTGCCGTTCACCGTCGAAGATCTCGCCCTGACCGCGCTGGTCCACATCCTTCCGCGCAGCCGCTACCGGCTCGCGGCGAGCAACGACGGCCGATTTCAGTCCTTCGCCGGCAACACGTCGCGCATCGCCTACCGCCAGCAGGGAGCGACTCCCGCTTTCCTTCTGTTTTCCGGCGCCGGCCAGAACCCTCACACGGCCGCGATGGCCGCTGCCACGTGGGCGGACGCCAACTGGCGCCCGAACGCGATCCAGCGCAAGGTTCGTCCCGGCGTCGTGGTGGTTCACGTCGCGCCGGGCAACCAGCTGACGCCGGCCGGCCCGGTCGCGGGGGCGGCCGTTCCAGCCGCGGTGTGGACCGTCGACTCGGCGACGGGGAGGGTGACGACAGAGGGACGCCCGCCTGGCTCACCACCGGCGTCGGAGGTGAGGCGCGCCGCGGCGAGCTTGATGCGAGGCGTTCCCGCTCCTTCGCTGGGCGAGCTCGACCTCGCCGAGAAAGGGGTCATGCAGTTCCGCACCGCCGGCGCGCCGCGCTGGCTCAGCGGAATCGCGGGACTTGTCCTCTTCTACCTTGCGATTCGCTACGGGCTGAGCGGGCTGTTGAGCCTCCTGGCGCTGCCGGCGCTCCTCGGCGACTCGGGAACGCCGTTTTACGTGGTCGCCGCTTTCGCCACCAACGCGCTGATGGTCGCGGGCATCGTATTCGGCGCAGCGCTCCTGTTCAACTTTCGCAACCTCGCGTCTCGCACGCCGGGCTTCGCGAGCTCCGCGCCGGCGCGGCGGAATCTCACCTGGGGCGCCTACATCGCGGTGATGGTCGGGCTCGCCGTGGTGCTGCAGGGCGTGATCCCTGCGCTCGAGCGGCAGAACATCGCGAACGCCGGGCAGGGCGACTACTCGCACGTCACCGCCACCATTCACGACGATGGCAGCGAGGTCTACGTCGCGACGGATGGAGAGCTCATCGTCGACCTCACCGGCTGGCCGACCAACGAGTGGTCGGTGGGCTTCAAGTCCAGCAATCCAAGCGTTCTCGAGCTCCTGCCCGACAAGACGGCATCGCTCGTGACGCGGCCGGTGGCAACGTTCCACGCGGTGAGCGCCGGGGTGGCGCGGGTGGACGCGAGCTCGCGCGATGGAAAGTACACGTTCCAGCTGCGCGTCGACGTGGGGTCGCCTTAGGCCCTGGCGGTGTCCTTGAGCGTGGTGATGTACATCGACGCCGCCACCGCGGCGGTCGTGCCGTCCCCCACCGCCGTCGCGATCTGCTTGGTGAGCTGAGCCCGGACGTCGCCGACAGCCCAGATGCCTTCGACCGACGTCTGCATGTTGCGGTCGGTGACGATGTAGCCGCCCTCGTCGTGGTTGACGTGCACCTTGAACAGCTTCGAGTTCGGGACGAAGCCGATGAAGATGAACACGCCGCCGACACGGAGCTCCTTGGCCTCGCCGTGCTGCTCATAGCGCACTACGTGCACCTTGTCTTCGCCCCCGATCTCCTTCACGTGCGCGTCGAGGATGAACTCGATCTTGGGGTTGGCGCGCGCGCGGTCGATCAGGATCGGCTGGGCGCGGAGCTCGTTGCGCCGGTGGATGACGTAGACCTTCGACGCGTAGCGCGTAAGGAAGTCGCCCTCCTCCACAGCCGCGTCTCCGCCGCCGATGACCGCCAGCTCCTGGCCCTTGAAGAACGCCCCGTCGCAGACCGCGCAGTAGCTGACTCCGCGGCCCCAGAACTCCTTCTCCCCCGGCACCTGCAGGTAGCGCGGCAGCCCACCGGCGGCCATGATCAGGGCAGGGGCGCGAAGCTCCTCGCCCGACTCGAGGCGCACCACCTTGGCGCTTCCCTCGACGTCGATCTCCTTGACCGGCTCGAAGTCGCGAATCTCCACCCCGAACTTCCGCGCGTGGTCGCCCATCTTGAGCGCCAGGTCGGAGCCGAGGACCGACTCGAAGCCGGGGTAGTCCTCGACCAGCTCGGTGTTCAGGAGCTGGCCGCCGAGCGGCCCCCGGTCGACGACGACCGTCTTCAGGTCCATCCGGGCGGTGTACAGGGCAGCCGCCAGCCCGGCCGGCCCGCCGCCCACGATGATCACGTCGAAATCGTTCACTGCGCTAATAGGAAGTATTCCCAGAGCTGGGTGTATTCCTACCCGTGTTGGTACTTCACCCCGAAGCCGCCGCGGGGGGCGTGGCAGGCGATGTTGTCGAACGGGCAGCCGATGGAGCAGGCCCCGCACTCGATGCAGTTGCCGAAGCTGACCAGGTTCTTCTTCTGCTCCTCGTTCCACTCGTACACGCCCGCCGGGCAGAAGTGGTTGCAGTACTTGCCGGTGCATTTCTTCAGGCACACGGTCTGGTCGACGATCTCGATGTGCGGCTTGCCCGTGTCCTCGTTGTACTTGACGGTGAACAGCTTGTCGGTCAGCTTCTCCATCAGCTCGCCCCGAACCGCTCCCAGACGCGGCACATGAGCCGGATGGTGTTGATGTAGTCCTCGGCGCGGATGTTCTCGTTCGGCGCGTGGATGCGGTTGTCCGGCCGGCCCACGCCCACGGGCAGCACCGTCGGGACGCCGAGGTCCGCCACCACCGGGTGCATCGGCCCGGTCGCCGGCATGAAAGGCCACAGCACCGGCTCGCCGTACATGTCGCGCACCGCGTCGATGACGGTCCGCGCCACCGCCGAGTTGACGTCGGAGCGCGCCGGCTTCTCGCCCTCGCCGGCGATGATCTCGACCTTCTCGAAACCATTGCGGTCCAGGTGCTTGCGCAGGAGCTGGAGCACCTCATGCGGGTCCTGGTCGGGGATGAGCCTGAAGTCGAGCTTGGCTGTGGCCTCTGCCGGCAGCACCGTCTTCGAGCCAGGCCCTTGGTACCCGGTCGTCACGCCTGCGATGTTGCACGTGGGCAGGAACAGCATCTGCTCGATCACCTGGTCGGGCTTCGGGTCGCGCACCAGCTTCTCGAAGCCGACGAGCTGGCGGCGCTTCTCGACCTCGGGGTCGATGGTCGCCATCATCCTGCGGTCGGCCTCGGTCGGCTTGACGACCTTGTCGTAGAAGCCGTCGATCTTGATGTTCATGTCCTGGTCGCGCAGGCTCGCGAGCGCGCCCAGCATGTACATCGCCGCGGACGGATAGATGGACGCGAAGCCCGAGTGCTGGTCGAAGGCCAGCATCTTCACCCGCAAGGTCACGTACACCAGCCCGCGGCATCCGAACTGAAGCGTCGGGCGTCCAGCGTCGTCGAACGAGGTCCCTGACTCCCACAGGCAGCCGTCGGCCTTGAGCTTGTCCGCGTGGTCGTGCGCGATCTTCTCGAAGGTCTTGGAGCCGATCTCCTCTTCGCCCTCGACCAGGAAGCGAAGCGTCACCGGAACCTCGCCCAACCCTTTGAGCGTCTCCAGCGCGTGGATGCGCGCCATCACGTCCGCCTTGTCGTCGGCAACGCCTCGGGCGACGATGCGGCCGTCGCGCTCGGAGGGCTCGAACGGCGGAGACTGCCAGAGGTCGATCGGGTCGACCGGCTGGACGTCGTAGTGCTGGTACAGGAGGAGCTTGCGGCGGCCGCCCTTGACCTCCGCATACAGCGCGGGCATGCCCCCGGCCTCGAGCGTCTCGACGCGGTCGGTGAATCGCGCCAACCGGTCCGCGAGCCAGTCGCGCGCGGGCTGGATCGCGTCGCGGCCGTGGTTGGAGATGCTGGGGAAGGAGCAGAGCTCTTTCAGCTCATCGATGAATCGGCGAGTGTTCTTCTCGACGTACGCGTCGACGGCGCTGGTTGAGATCACGACCTCATCGTAACCTTGTCCCAATGACGGAGGCTGCAGAGGAGTTTCACTTCTCGCCGCGGCCGAATCGGGCGTCCGAGATCGCCTGGCACCACTGGTCGAAGGAAGCCTTCGACGAGGCCAGGTCGACGGGCCGTCCGATCCTCCTCTCCATCTCCGCGGTGTGGTGCCACTGGTGCCACGTCATGGATGAGACGACCTACTCGCATCCGAGCGTGATCGAGATCATCAACCGGGACTACGTGCCCGTGCGCGTCGACAACGACGTGCGGCCCGACATCAACCAGCGCTACAACATGGGCGGCTGGCCGACGACGGCGTTCCTCACGGCGTCCGGCGACATCCTGACCGGAGCGACATACCTTCCACCCGACCAGATGGCGAGCGCCCTGGTCCGCGTGGCGGGTTACTACCGCGGCAACCAGGCGGAGATCGCGAGCCGCGTTCTCGAGGCGCGCAAGCGAGCCGCCTCCGGGGTGGCGCGCAGCGCGGGCGAGCTGGAACCGCGCCTCGTCGACGAGATCCTCGAGGCGGTGAAAAACGCCTACGACCCCGAGTACGGCGGGTTCGGCGGCGCGCCGAAGTTCCCGCAGACGGACGCGATCGTCTTGCTGCTCGAGCAGTCAGCTATTCGTGCCGATGACGACCTGCGCCGGATGGCGGTGCACACGCTGGAGAAGATGACCGGCGGCGGCACGTACGACCACGTCGAGGGCGGTTTCTTCCGCTATTCGACGACGCAGGACTGGAGCGTGCCGCACTTCGAGAAGATGCTCGAGGACCACGCCGGCCTGGTCCACGCCCTGTCGCTCGCGGGAATGACCGAAGAGCTCGACAGGACGGCCGGGTACCTCGACAAGGTGCTGCGCGACCCGAGGAGCGGGCTCTACGCCGGCAGCCAGGACGCGGACGAGCACTACTACTCGATGGACGCGGAGGAGCGGAGCTCCGCGGCGGCCCCCTATGTCGACCGCCGTGTCTACACGTCGTGGAATGCGGCGCTCGCCGTCGCCTACCTGGACGCCGGGCAGGATGCGGAAAAGACCCTCGAATCGCTGTTCAAGCACGCGTATCGCAAGGGTGAGGGCATGTCCCATGCGGAAGGAGTCGGAGGTCAACTCGCCGACCAGGCGTGGTCGATGCTGGCGGCGGTGCGCGCCCATCAGCGCGGGCTCGGGGCCGGGTGGCTCGAAGTCGCGCGCGACCTCGCCGAGCACCTCGAGGCGAGCTACGGCGACCCCGAGCTGGGCGGATACCTCGACCACGCCGGAGGCGACGAGCTAGGGCGGCTCGGCGAGCGCATCAAGCCCCTCGCCGAGAACTCGATCGCGGCGATGGCCCTGATCGAGCTGGACGTCCTGGCGGGCGACCCCGAGTCGCCATATCGCGAACGCGCCCGCCGCGCGCTCGAATCGGTCGCCGCGTTGCCTCGCTCGTACGGCCTGATGGCCGCGGTCTTCGCCCGCGCCCTGGACAGGCTCGGACACGCGATCAAGGTGACGACGAAAAACCACGAGCTTGCCCTGGCCGCGCGCGCGGCGCACCCGTATGCCGTCATCGATCCGAGCGGCGACGCCCGCGCCGTCGTTTGTGTCGGGACCATATGCTTGGCGCCGGTGTCGACACCGGGCGCCGTGAAGGACGCGATCAAAGAAGTCACCCAAGCTCGTGCCGCAGGGCGCGGGTAGCGCCCACTCTTGACTGAGACTCGAGGCCACTTCTCGCGGCGCGTCAACCGCGCCCTCGACGACCCCAAATTGCAGAAAGCTCTGATTCACGCGATGACCGGCCTCCGCGGCCGGCGCAACACCGCCTTCGAGTCGTTCGATTTCGCCAAGGGACGCGCGGAGCTGAAGCGCCGGCGCCAGGCAAACCTCGAACGCCTGCCCGAGCTGCTCGAGCAGTTCGCCGAACGCCTCGGCGCCGTCGGCGGCGCGATCCACCTCGCCAAGGACGCTGCCGAGGCGCGAGAGATCATCGGCCAGCTGTGCTGGAACGCGGCGACCGGTTTGCCGCCGGGCAAGCGCATGGTCGTGACCAAGAGCAAGTCGATGGCGACCGAAGAGATCGGCCTCAACGCGTACCTCGAGAGCCTGGGCATGGAGGTCGTGGAGACGGACCTGGGGGAGCGCATGGTCCAGCTCACGCACACCCACCCCTCGCACCTGATCGCGCCGGCGATCCACCTCACCAAGGAGGACGCGGCCAAGGTGTTCGGCACTGAGCCGACGGTCGAGGCGATCCAGCTGCATGCGCGAGAGTCGCTGCGGCAGAAGTTCATCGAGGCCACCGTCGGCATCTCGGGCGCGAACATGGCGATCGCAGAGACCGGCACGATCGTCCTCGTCACCAACGAGGGGAACGCCGACCTGACGACGACGCTGCCTCCGGTCCACATCGCGCTGTTCGGCATCGACAAGCTCGTCGCGACCCTCGACGACGCGGTCGCCGTCCTGCGCATGCTTCCGCGCAGCGGCACCGGACAGCTGATCACCAGCTACGTGAACTGGATCACCGGACCGTCGCGGTCCGCCGACATCGAGCAGTCGCTGACGATCGGCGTGCACGGGCCGCGCGAGCTGCACTGCGTGATCCTCGACAACGGCCGCGAGAAGATGCTCGAGGACCCCGTCTTTCGCGATGCGCTCACCTGCATCCGCTGCGGCGCATGCTCCAACGCCTGCCCGCCATTCATGGCGGTGAGCGGCCACCAGTTCGGCGGCCACATCTACAACGGCCCGATCGGCCTGGTGCTCACGCCCTTCCACCACGGCCTCGAGGACGCCGACCTGGCGAACACCCTGTGCGTGCAGTGCAACGCATGCCAGGAGATCTGCCCCGTCGACATCCCGCTCCCCCGCCAGATCCTCGAGCACCGTCGCCAAGGCCGCAAGTCGCTGCGCAAGCGCGCGGTGCTGGGCCTGTGGAAGCGGCCGAAGCTCGCCGACACGGTGATGCGAGCTGCGGCGCCCTTCAGTGCCCTCGTCCCGGGCACGCCCAGGCTGGCGCCCACGCCCTATCGCGACAGGTTCCAGTCGCGCGACGTCGACGGCGAGCCGCTGACGATCTTCGCCTCATGCCTGGCCGACCGCGTCTGGCCGGAGGCTGCGGTGGCGCTCGAGCGGATCGCGACTGCCGCCGGCTTCAACGTTGGATTTCCCAAGGGGCAGTGGTGTTGCGGCTTGGTGGCCGCCAACGCCGGCGACTTCGCGACCGCCAACAAATTGACGACATCGCTCGCCAGAAGCCTTCGAAATTCGGAGGGTCTGATCGTCACTCCCTCCGCCTCCTGCTTCGGCGCGTTCACCATGGACGCCCCCGACTGGGGCGCCCCCGCCGACCAGGGCGTTCGCGGGCGGATGCGCGACTCGACGCGCTTCGCCCTCCAGGTGCTCCAGGCGAACCCCAAGCTGGTCGACCCGGGGCGCATGAGCCTGAAGATCGCTTACCACGACTCGTGCCAGACGCTGCGCCAGCTGGGCCTCAAGAGCGAACCTCGGCGGGCGCTCGAGCTGGCCGGTTACGAGGTCGTCGACCTGCCCGACATCGCCAACTGCTGCGGGTTCGGCGGCAGCTTCAGCCTCGAGTGGCCCGGGGTCGCCGACCGGCTCGCGCAGTGGAAGCTCGACGCGATCGCGAAGACGGGCTGCGCCGTGGTCGCGTCCGACAATCCGGGCTGCCTCATGCACATCGCGGCCGCGGCGCGCAAGAGAGGGCTCCACCTCCGGGTCGCCCACGTTCTCGAGCTCGTAGCCGAGCACCTGGCCTAGGGCACCGATTTACCCTTAGCCTGCCGTGAAGATATCCCTGGTCTCGGCGGGCCCCGCCGAGCTGCAAGTCGACGCGCTCGCGATCCCGGTCGCGACCGGGCAGCCGCTGGGCCCGGGGGCCCAGGACCTCGACCGCGCGATGGGCGGCGTCCTGGGGGAGATGGTTGCCAACGCCGAGTTCCGCGGACGCATCCACGAGGTCCTGCCCATCCCGGCGCAGGGCAAGGTGTCCGCGCGCCGCGTGATCCTGTACGGGCTCGGCGCGCTCCACGACCTGGACGGGCAGCGGCTTCGCTCGGCCCACCACGAGCTCGTCCGCGCCTCGCGCACCTGGGGCTACAGGCGGCTCGCCATCATGCGGGTCGAGCCGCTCGGCATGGACGCGCTCAAAGGGATCGTCGAGGGCGCCGTCATGGGCACCTTCGAGCGGCGCTCCCGCCAGACCGGGCCCGCGCCCGAGCGCCGCGAGATCGACGACCTGATCCTCGCGGGGTTCGGCACCGGGCGCGAGCCCTAGGTCATCGCGGCGCAGGAGAACCGCGAGGCGACCAACCGCACGCGCGAGTGGCAGAACGCCCCGCCCAACGAGTTGACGCCTGACGCGCTCGCGCAGGAAGCGACGCGCATCGCGCAGCGCCACAACCTCGAGCTCGAGGTCCTCGGGCCGGCGGAGCTCAAGTCGGGCGGTTACAACCTGCTGCTCGGCGTGGGCGCCGGCTCGGCCCGCCCGCCACGCCTGATCCGCCTCCGTCACCACGGGAACCACGACGCCGGCAACGCCAGCGCCGCGGTGCTGGCCCTCATCGGCAAGGGCATCACCTTCGACAGCGGCGGCATCTCGCTCAAGAACCCGGAAAACATGAGCCGGATGAAAGACGACATGTCAGGCGCAGCCGCGGTGCTGTCCGCCATCGACGTCATCGCGTCGCGCAAGCTGCCCCTGGACGTGATGGCGGTGATCGC
>VBJE01000018.1 GCA_005879675.1 Chloroflexota bacterium | reverse complement strand
CCGCTGGAGGAAGTCGGGCCGCCGGACGTGTCCACGGATTTCGCGCGGCTGGCGAACGACGAGATGGCGGATCTGGTGGCGAGGCATCCAGACCGCCTGGCCGGTTTCGCCGCCGCGCTGCCACTCAACGACGCCGAGGCGTCCCTGCGAGAGATCGACCGCGCCTGCGGCGAGCTGGGCGCGCTCGGCGTGCAGATGTTCACGAACGTGCTCGGCGTGCCTCTGGACGATGCGCGGTTTGAGCCTGTGTTCGCGCGCGTTGAGGAGCTCGACCGCATGGTGTGGCTGCATCCGACGCGCAACGCGACCTTCGCCGATTACGCGAGCGAGGGCGAGTCGGAGTACGGGCTGTGGTGGTCCATCGGCTGGCCCTACGAGACGGCAGCCGCGCTCTCCCGACTCGTCTACTCCGGCGTCATGGAGCGGCATCCGCGCTTGAAGGTCATCGCCCACCACGGCGCCGGCATGGTGCCGCACTTCGCTTCGAGGCTCGGCATGGGCCCGGGGTTTCGCGAGGTGAAGGACGCGCTGCCCCTCCCGCCCGTCGATTATTTCAAGCGCTTCTACGCCGACACGGCGCTTTTCGGCGCCACGAATGCGGTCCGCTGCGTCATCGACTTTTTCGGCCCGGGACATGTGCTGTTCGGGACGGACATGCCGCTCGGTCCTCCCGCGGCAGTCGAGGCGACGATCAAGGACATCGACTCCTGCGACCTGACCGAGAGCGACCGAGCGGCTGTCTACGCCACCAATGCGGCGCGCTTATTGAGAATCAGCTAGCCGTTACTGGGTCTTGCAGAACTGGGAGAAGCCTGAGTTGGTGGGTCCGGTCTCGTGGCCCATGCCACCGTCTTCCTTGGCGTCGGCGGCGATCCAGTTGATTCCGCCGTTCGCGGCAAAGTGGTGCGAGAAGGCCCCGAACGCGCCGTGGCCGGCGTTGCAGTTGTCGGCGACGGCCGGCGGCGGGTTGTACCCATTGTCGTCGGCACTGGCCTGAACCATCCCCAGGCCGAGGAACAGGCTGAGGAATCCGATCAGCGCAACGAGTCTCCTGGTCATAGACAACACCCCCTTGGTGACCGTGTCTGGAACCCGTTGAGTATGCCACTTCACGGTCGGTTTCTTCAGCCGACCTTAAGTGCTTGGAGCCCACGCCCGGATTCGAACCGGGGACCTTTTCCTTACCAAGGAAATGCTCTACCGCCTGAGCTACGTGGGCGGGGCTCTGTCCGATTTTATCTGCTACATACTCAGGGCCTGAGCGCATGCCGACCATAGACCAGGTCCTCGACAAAGCCCGCCGCCGTCTCCAGCGCGTGACCCCCGCGCAGGCGGCGAGGGAGCAGGCCGCCGGTGCCCTGCTGGTCGACACGCGGACGTACGAGCAGCGCACCGGCGACGGCGCCATCCCCGGTGCACTGATCGTCGACTGGACCGTGCTCGAGTGGCGCCTCGATCCTTCATCGCCCAACCGCGTCCCCGAGGCCGCCGACCACGCGGTCCGCGTGATCGTGATCTGCGCCCATGGCTACTCGTCCAGCCTGGCCGCCGCATCCCTCCAGGACCTCGGCCTCATCAACGCTACCGACGTGATCGGCGGGTTCGAGGCCTGGAAGGCCGCCGGCCTTCCCGTCGAGACCTAGAACCCGGAGGCCACCTTCCCCACGTCGGTCATGATCTCGGCCTTGCCGCGGATCTTGATGGCCGCCGTGAGCTCCGTGAACTGCGCCACCAACACCTCGCCCGCGTCCAGCCGCTCCGAGTGGTGCGAGCGCGTGTCCTTGCCGCGGGTCAGGCCCATGATCACCACCCCGTCCTCGAGCGCCTTGACGACGATGTAGCGGCCGCTAGCCTCTTCGTCCCCGGTCACCGTTCCCCCTTCCATTGCCGCCCCAACCATTTCCATTGGCCTGCGCCTTCGGCCGCACAGTCTCGAGCCGGGTCGCGGGCTGCCCCACCAGGTCGTCGATCTCGGCGATGAGCGCCGGACCGGCGAGCACATGATAACGATCGGCATTCACGATCACCTCGCGGTTGCCGACCACCACGTGGAGCACCACCTCGTCAGTGCCGGGGTGTCGAGCGAGGACCGACTCCAGCCGCTCCGCCAGACTCTCGTCCGCGCTTGGGATGCGGACGTGGACGAGCTGCCGGCGCGAGACCGGGACGCACTCCGGGTCGTCCCACAGCCATGCCATGTCCGCCACGACCGACGCCGTCTCCACCTCGCTCTCGAGCTCGGGCTCGACCGCCGACCCGACGCTGCCGCTGGCCCGCGTGCTCCCCGCGCGCGCGTCGACCTTGCCCTGGACGACGATGACCTTGTCCGGCTCGAACAGCAGCCGGGTCTGCTCGAAGACCCGAGGGAAAAGCACCACGTCGACCGAGCCGGTCAGGTCCTCGAGGGTGGCGTAGGCCATGATCTGGCCCTTGCGCGTGACCACGCGCCGCACCTCGCGCACGAGCCCGGCCACGCGCACCTCGGTGTCCTGGAGGGCGCTGGTGACCTCTACCGCCTGAGTGTCGGACAGGCGCGCGAGCTCGGCCGAGATGCGGCGCAGGGGATGGTCGCTCAGGTAGAGGCCGAGCAGCTCCTTCTCGAGCCGCAGCTTCTCGTCGCCCGCCATCGGCGCGACGTCGATGGTCAGCCCGTAGTCGTCGGCCTCAGCCTCCGGCGAGCCGACCATGTCGAGCAACGAGGTCTGGCCCGATTCGCGATCGCGGCGCGCCCGCTCGGCACGGCTAACGGCGTGGTCGAGGGCGGCGATCAAACGCGCCCGCTCGCCCAGCGTGTCACAGGCGCCGGACTGGACCAGGGCCTCGAGCACCCGCCGGTTTACGTCCTGCACCGCCGACGTTCGCTCGCAGAGGTCCTCGAGCGACTTGAAATGGCCGTCGGCGTCGCGGAGCGCGACGATGCTCTCGACCGCGTGCCGGCCGACGTTCTTGATTGCCGCCAGGCCGAAGAGTATCCGGCCGTCGGTCATCGAGAAGTCTGTGCGCGACTGGTTGACGTCGGGGGCGAGCACGTCGATGCCGCGCAGCCGGCAGTCGACGATCGCTGTCGCGACGCGCTCGGCGCTGCCCTCCATGTGCACCAGGAGCGCGGTCATGTACTCGAGCGGATAGTTCGCCTTCAGGTAAGCCGTCTGGTAGCTGATCACCGCGTAGGCCGCCGAGTGGGCCCGGTTGAATCCGTACTCGGCGAACTTGGCGATGCCGTCGAACAGCGCCTCGGCCGTCGCCTTGGGGATGCCGCGCTCGACCGTCCCGTCGACGAACTTGGTCCTGAGCTTGGCCATCTTGACCTTGTCCTTCTTGCCCATCGCGGCGCGAAGGATGTCGGCCTCGCTCATCGTGAAACCGGCCAGCTCGCGGGCGGCCATCATCACCTGCTCCTGGTAGATCATCACGCCGTACGTCTCGCGCAGGATGGGTTCGAGGCGCTCGTGCATGTACTCGATCGGCTCGCGTCCCTGCTTGCGGGCGATGAAGGCGGGGATGTTGACCATCGGCCCTGGTCGGAAGAGCGCGATCGCGGCCGACACGTCCTCGAAGCTCTGCGGCCGCATGTCCATCAGCATCCGACGCATACCAGGACCTTCGAGCTGGAACACGCCATGCGTGTCGGCCACCGAGATGAGCTCATAGGTCTTGGCGTCGTCGAACTTCAGATGCTCGAGGTCGATGTCGATCCCGCGCCGCTCCTTGATCAGGCGCAGGCAGGTGGCGATGATGTCCAGGTTCTGCAGGCCGAGGAAGTCGATCTTCAACAGGCCGATGTCGCCGACCGCCTTCATGTCGTACTGCGTGATCACCGCCTCGCGTCCAGGCCCGTACTGCAGCGGTGTGTATCGCACCAGCGGCTCGGGCGCGATCACCACGCCGGCCGCGTGGGTGCTCACGTTGCGGGACACGCCTTCGAGGGTCTTGGCAACGTCCACCAGCCGCTTCGCCTCCTCGCTCGACTCGTAGGCCTCGCGAAACTCCGGCACCTCTTTGATCGTGTCTTCGAGCGTCTTGGAGCGCCCCTGCCAGACCGGCACGAGCTTGGCCAGCCGGTCGGTGTCGCGAAGCGGCACCTCGAGCACGCGGCCCACGTCGCGGATGGCGGCTTTGGACGCCATCGTGGTGAACGTGATGATCTGGGCCACGCGGTTGGCGCCGTATTTCTCGGACACGTAGCGGATCACCTTCTCGCGCCCTTCGACGGAGAAGTCGCAGTCGATGTCAGGCATCGAGACGCGTCCGATGTTCAGGAACCTCTCGAAGATCAGCCCGTGCTCGAGCGGGTCGAGGTTCGTGATCCCGAGGCAGTACGAGACCAGGCTTCCGGCCGCGCTGCCGCGACCCGGCCCGACCACGATCCCGTTCTGGCGGGCGAAGTTGTAGAAGTCCCACACGATCAGGAAGTAGGACGCGTAGCCCGTCTGCTGGATGACGGAAAGCTCCTGCTCGGCGCGCTCCAGGGCGGCGGCGGTCGGTTTGCCGAATCGCCATTCCAGGCCCTTGAGGACGAGCTGCCGCAGGTACTGGTCCGGCGCGAGCCCGTCGGGCACGTCGAACGGCGGCAGAAGCGTGGCGCCGAGGTCGATCTTGAGGTCGCACTGGTCGGCGACCTCGATCGTGCTGGCCAGCGCTTCGGTCAGGTCGGCGAAGGCCTCGATCATCTCCGCCGGCGTCTTCAGGTAGTTCTCCTGGGTCGAGAAACGCCAGCGGTTCGGGTCGTTGAACCGCGCGCCGGTCTGCAGACACAGAAGCACGTCGTGCGCCTCCGAGTCGTGGCGGTGGACGTAGTGCAGGTCGTTGGTCGCGCAGAGGCGAAGACCGAACTCCTTGCCGAAGCGCGCGAGGACTTCGTTGACCTCGGCCTGGCGGTCGATGCCGTGGCGCTGCACCTCCAGCAGGAAGCGGTCCTTGCCGAAGATGTCGCGGTAGGCGGCGACAGCCTCGCGCGCGCCGTCGACGTCGCCGTCGACGATCCTGCTCGCGGCTTCGCCCTGCAGGCATCCAGACAGCGCGATCAGGCCTTGCGAATGCTCGGCCAGGACCTCCT
Source organism: Chloroflexota bacterium (assembly GCA_005879675.1). Taxonomy (GTDB): domain Bacteria; phylum Chloroflexota; class Dormibacteria; order Dormibacterales; family Dormibacteraceae; genus 40CM-4-65-16. Next base: position 7,790 of record VBJE01000018.1, on the reverse strand, counting down.
TGTCGATGCGCGGCTTGTAGTACATGCCCTCCATCTGGCCGATCGTGCACAGGCGCATCAGGTTCAGGTAGCCGGTGTGGTCGGCGGCGAGGAGCGTCAGGTGGTTCGGGTCGCGGTCGACTCGGCCTTCGCGCAGGAGCCTCGAGCGAGGAGCGACGTAGACCTCGCAGCCGACGATCGGCTTGATCCCGGCGTCTTTGCACGCCTTGTAGAAGTGGATCGCGCCGTACATGACGCCGTGATCGGTGAGGCCGATCGCGGGCATCTCGAGCTCCGCCGCCCGCTGCACCATGGCAGCGATGCGGCTCGCCCCATCGAGCAGCGAGTACTCGGTGTGGTTGTGGAGGTGGACGAAGGTTTGTGGGGCGTGCGGCATCGTTTTGAGTGGGTTGGCGGATCCCCCGGATAGTCTAAAGACGGTGGCTCGGTGAGGGTATGGGCGCCGTACGTCCTGCTGGTGGCCGGCGCCGCGATCTCAACCCTCGGGCTCTACAGGGCAGTGGCCCTCTACTCGCGGTTCTTCCGGACCAGGAATAGGCCCGACGACGGCAAGGCCCGCGCCGCGGCGCGCCTCGAGCTCGCGTACTCCGCGTCGATCGAAGCTGTCGTGACGGGCGTTGGAGTCGAGGCCACGCTCATCGGACTCTTCCTGCTGGACCACCAGTTGCCTTGGTGGATCCTCCTGGGGCCGCTCGCCATGTGGCTGGCTGCGGCGAACAGCTTCGTGACACTGCGCTACCTCCGCCGCCGGGCCCGCGGCCCGTCCTGAACCGGCGGCTTACGATGACGCGCATGGCGCGCATCGCACTGCCTTCACTGGCCGGCGGGCCGGCCGAGATGCTGCACTCCGGCATCCGCGAGGTCGCCAACGAGGCGCTGCGCCGGCCGGGCACGATCCGGCTCGACGTCGGCCAGCCCGACTTCCCCACCCCCCAGCACGTCAAGGACGCGGGCAAGCGGGCCATCGACGAGAACAAGACCTTCTACACCCACACCCAGGGACTGCTGTCGCTGCGGGAGAAGCTCGTCGACAAGCTGGCGCGCGTGAACGGCATCACGACGTCGGTGGAAGCCATCGCGTGCGGACCCGGCGGAGTCGGCGCGATCGCGGCCACTTTCGCGGCCGTCCTCGAGCCGGGCGACGAGGTCCTCCTCCCCGATCCCGGCTGGCCGAACTACCGGATGATGCTGCCCTGGCTCGGCGCTCGGGCCGTCGACTACCCGTGTCCGCCGAGCGCCGGCTTTCAGCCCGACCTCGACGCGCTGGAGCGTCTCTTCACGCCGCGGACGAAAGTCCTCGTCGTCAACAGCCCGAACAACCCGACCGGCGCCGTCTATCCGGCGTCGACGATCGCGACGATGATCGACCTGGCACAGCGTCACAACGTGTGGCTGCTGAGCGACGAGTGCTACGACCAGATCGTGCTCGATGGCACCTGGACCAGTCCCGCCAACCTCGCGCCCGACGACCCGCGCATCGCGACCGCCTTCACCTTCTCCAAGACTTACTCGATGACGGGCTGGCGGCTCGGCTATGTGACCGGTTCGGTGGAGCTCATCGACACCGTGACCAAGGTGCTCGAGTCGAACTCCTCCTGCGTCTCGACCATCACCCAGGTCGCTGCCGAAGCCGCGCTCGTCGGGCCTCAGGATTGCGTGGGCGAGATGGTCGCCGCGTATCGCAGGCGCCGCGACCTGGTCGTGGGCATCCTGCGCGACGCGGAGCTCCTCATCGCCGAGCCGGCCGGAGCGTTCTACATCATGGCCGACGTCTCGCCCGCCGGCCTGCCCGCTCGCGAGTTTGCCTTCACCTTCCTGCGTGAGCGAGGCGTCAGCGTGGCCCCGGGCACCGCCTTCGGCCAGGTCGCCAGGGATGCGGTCCGGATCAGCCTGGCTAGCTCTGATGCCGATCTCCAGGAAGGGGTGGGCCGCCTGGCCGAATTCGTACACCGGGGTACTTAGAGCCGGGCCGTTCGTTTAAGCTGCCGCCGTTGACTTCGGGCGTAACCGTCCCCGCTCACGTTCCGTTTGGCCCGACATGCAGCTACTGAGGCCGATCCTGACGATGGTGGTCAGGTCGTTGGGTCCCGGCAGGCTTCGGATCTCGGTGGTCAAGTTCGCCCGGAGGCTGGACCGGGTCTAGCGTTCCTCCCCATTCATGGGGAGGTGGCGCCGGAGGTGCCGGAGGGGCTAGCTTCGCTCGAGCAGGGCCACGGACTCTATGTGGTAGGTCTGCGGGAACATGTCCACGATCGCGGCGCGTCTCACCCGGTAGCCGCCGCGCACCAGCGCCACGATGTCCCGCGCATGGGTCGACGGCTCGCAGCTGACGTAGACGAGGCGCTCTACCCCCAGGCGGATCAGCTCGGCGATGGCCGCCGGCTCGCAGCCGGCGCGAGGCGGATCGAGGATCACGGCCTGGTGACGGCCCAGCCGGATCTCACGCAGCGCGCTCTCCACTTTGCCCGGCATGTACTCCACGCGCACTGAGTTGATGCGCGCGTTGAGGCGGCCGAGCTGCACCGCGTGCGGGTTCTCCTCGACCGCTGTCACCGACTCGCATTCACGCGCCACGGCGACGGAGATGGTCCCGATGCCGGCGTAGAGGTCGAGCACCCGCTCCCCGGGCTGCGGCCGGAGCATGTTGAAGGCCGCGCGGTAGAGCACGAGCATCTGCCGGTAGTTGGTCTGGACGAACGTGTCACTGCGGACGCGACAGGTCATGTCCCAGAGCTCCAGCGACATGGCCTCATCGAGCAGGGTCACCTCGGGCAGGAGCGCGGCGACTCGATGCGCGAACTCGTCGCGCGGCCACGCCGGCGCGCGCCCGTGGAACCGCAGGCGCCACAGCAGCCCGGGTCCTGTCGGTTCGACAGTGAGGAGCAGGTTCTGCAGGCCGGTCAGCCGCAGCTCGTCCGCTGCTCGGGCGAAAGCGGGCAGGGCCCGCTCGATGCGCTCGTCGTGGATCAGGCAGCTGTCGACCGGCAGCACCGCGTGCGAGCGCATCCGGTGAAAGCCGAACCGCCAGCCACTCGCCTCGGGCACGGCCTCGAACTCGCCGCGGATGCGGTAGCGCCACGGGTGGTCCATGCCGAGCACGGCGACGTCAGGCGGCAGGCGAAGGCCGGCCCGCTCCCATGCCTCCGCGACGACCTGCCGCTTGAGCTCGAGCTGATGGGAGTATTCCGCGTGCTGGAGCTGACACCCCCCGCAGGCGCCGAAGTATGGGCATGGAGCCGCGACCCGGTGCGGCGACGCCTCGAGGACGCGGATCGCCGCCGCGACGGCGACGCCGCCTTGCCGGCCCCGCGGCTCCGCCTCCACGACCTCGCCCGGCAGCGCGTAGTTGACGAGCCAAACCTTGCCTTCGTCTCGCGCCACGGCCGCCCCGCCGTGGGCGGGCGACGAGGGCCTGAGGATCAGCGGCGCCACAGTGAGACCGGGTCGCGGGCGGGCTTGAACCCGGCCGCCTCGACCATCTGGGTGGCGACGCGGAAGCCTTCCGCCACCTTGTCGGGCTGATGGGCGTCGCTCCCGTACTGCACCGCCTGGCCCCCAACCTCGCGCCACCAACGGACCACGGTGATGTCCGGACAGAGCGTGTCCCCGCGGGTCGTGTTCACCTCCAGCACGCGGCCGGTGCGGGCGGCCGCCTTGAGGATGGCTCGAATCTCGGCCTCGTAGTCCACTTCCTTATAAGGCGGCAGGCCGTCGAGCCAGTAGCGCTTGGGGTAGTCGAGGTGCGCCAGGGTCTCGAACGGCTGGCCGCTGTCGACCATCGCCAGGACCTCGCGGAGGTACTCGCGGACGGCGGCCGGAAAGTCGATCCCAGGCCGGAGCCGGAACTGGCTCGCGTCGAGCATGCCTCCGTCGAGGCGGATGCAGTGGATGGAGCCCAGGACCTGGTCCAGCGGACCAGAAGCGAGCAGCGCCTTGGTCTCGTCAGGAAACCAGTGCGGCTCACCGAGCTCGACGCCGGTCAGGATCCGGAGGTTTGGAAACTTTGCCCGGCACCGCTCGACCGACTCGAAGTAGCCCTCGATGTCGACCGCGTGCTGGCCCTCGTGCACGAGCGCCCAGTCGGCGTGCTCGGTGAAGGCGATGGCTGGCAAACCCACCTCCAGCGCGCGCTCGCAGCTCTTCTCCATGGAGCCGCGTGGTGCGTCCCACGACCATTCGGTGTGCACGTGTAGATCAGGAGGCAGGGGCACGCGACAAGGCTACCGCCCTACGGATTGCCTCAGATCGTGAAACGCCGCCGAAGGCCGAGAAACACCTCGTCGCTAGGCCAGGAGCTTCATCAGGAGCTCGCTCGCGGCCTTTGCGTTCGCGTGCGGCGCCCGTTTGCGCAGGTCCGCCATCAACGCCTGCATCGCCTGCTTCCTGCCCGCCCGAAAATCGGCCGTCGCCTTGGGATTGGCGTCGATGACCGCCTGGGCCAGGACGCGTAGCTCGGACTCGTCGCTCATCTGGGCATAGCCGTGCTCGGCGACGATCTCGGCGGGGGTGCGGCCGGTCTCGACCGACTCCATCAGCACCGAGCGTCCCTGCTCGCGCGTGATGGCGCCGTCGAGCACGAGGCGAACGAGCTCGGCGAGGTTCTCAGGGGATGGAATCTTGCCCGTTGGCGCGACCTCGTTGACGATCCAGTTCGCCGTCGCCGCGGGCGGTACACCCCGCGCAACCGTTCGTTGGTACAGATCGGCCAGGTCGCGAGACCCGGCGATCAGCACCGCGTCCGCCGCGGGCAATTCCTTCTTCAACGCCTCGCGTGTGACGGACGGCAGCTCGGGCAGCGAAGCGCGCAGCTGCTCGATCCAGGCTCGGTCGAGCTCCAGCGGAGGGATGTCCGGCTCGGGGAAGTACCGATAGTCCTCGGCAAACTCCTTGCTGCGCTGCGGGAAGGTGCGCTGCTCCGACTCCGACCAGCCGCGCGTCTCCTGCACCACCTTGCCGCCCGATTCCAGGGCCTGGCGCTGGCGCTCGACCTCGAAGGTGATCGCGCGGTGCAGGGCCCGGAAGGAGTTGATGTTCTTCAGCTCGGTCTTGACGCCGAGCTCCTCGCTCCCCGCGCGCCGAATCGAGATGTTCGGCTCCGCCCGCATCTGGCCCTTCTCCATGTCGGCGTTGGAGGCGCCGACCGTGCGCAGCAGCGCCTGCAGCTCCATCGCGTAGTCGCGCGCCTCGTCCGCGGAGCGGAGGTCGGGCTCGCTCACGATCTCCATGAGCGGGACGCCGGCCCGGTTGAGGTCGACGTACGACTCCCACGCCTTGTGGAGCTTGTCGCCCGCGTGGATCAGCTTGCCCGTGTCCTCCTCCAGGTGCACGCGCCGGATCCGAACCCTGCGATCGCCGATCTCGAGGAACCCGTCGCGGCTCATGGGCAGGTCGTACTGGCTGATCTGGTAGCCCTTGGGCAGGTCGGGATACATGTAGTTCTTGCGGTCGAACTTCGTATGTCGTGGAATCTCGCAGTTGAGCGCGAGAGCGGTCTTGAGGCATGCCTCGACCGCGGCTTTGTTCGGCACCGGCAGCACACCGGGCAGGCCAAGACAGACCTCGCAGACGTGGGTGTTGGGTGGCGCGTTCAGCTCGGCGATCGCGCAGCCGCAGAACATCTTGCTGCGCGTCCGTGCCTGGACGTGTATCTCCATGCCTATCACTACTTCCCAGCTAGACAACGGACGCGACCTCGGCCTTCGTCTCGCTCGCTTCCTCGTAGGCGCGAGCGACGCGCAGCACCACGTTCTCCCCCCACTGGGGACCGAGGACCTGCAACCCCACCGGGAGGCCGTCAGAGGTGCCGCACGGCACGCTGATCCCCGGCAGGCCGGCAAGGTTGCCGCCCAGGGTCAGCACATCGCACAGGTACATGGAGAGCGGGTCCTGCGTCTTCGAGCCGATGGGAAACGCGACCGTCGGCGAGGTGGCGCTCACGATGGCGTCGCATCTCTTGAACGCCTCGTCGAAGTCGCGCTTGATCAGGGTCCGCACCTTCTGCGCTTTCAGGTAGTAGGCGTCGTAGTAACCGCTCGAGAGCGCGTAGGTGCCGAGCATCACGCGCCGCCGCACCTCGGTGCCAAAGCCCTTGCGCCGCGTCTGCAGGTATTCGTCCGTGATGTTGGCGGCGTCGACCTCGGACAGCCCGTACCTCACGCCGTCGAACCGGGCGAGGTTGGAAGAGCACTCCGCCGGGGCGATGATGTAGTACGCGGCCAGTCCGTAGTCGGTGTGCGGTAGCGAGACGTCGACGATCTCGGCGCCCGCCCGGGTGAGGATGAACAGCGCGGCGTCGATCGCCGCCTTCACCCCCGGCTCGATGCCTTTGACGTCGTAGTACTCGCGCGGCACGCCCAGGCGCATGCCCTTGACGCCGGCGCCGAAGTTGTTCAGCACCTCCATGCCCGGCCGGTCCGACGAGGTGGCGTCGAGCGGGTCCAGGCCGCTCATCAGGGAAAGGACGAGCGCGGCGTCGTCGACCGACCTCGCGAACGGCCCGATCTGGTCGAGACTGGAGGCGAACGCGATCAGCCCGTAGCGACTCACGCGCCCGTACGTCGGCTTCATCCCGACCACGCCACACAGCGCCGCCGGCTGCCGGATCGAGCCCCCGGTGTCGGTGCCCAGCGAGATCATCGCCTCGCCCGCGGCCACCGCGGCGGCGCTGCCGCCGGAGCTGCCGCCCGGCACTCGGGTCAGGTCCCAGGGGTTGCGGGTGGGGAAGTACCCCGAGTTCTCGGTCGAGCTGCCCATGGCGAACTCGTCGCAGTTCGTCACACCGAGCATCACGGCCCCGGCCTCGAACAGCCGCGCGACCGCCGTGCCCGTGTACGGGGGCTTGAAGCCGCGGAGGATCTGCGACCCCGCGGTCGTCTCCACGCCGCGGACGCACAGCACGTCCTTGACCGCGAGCGGGATCCCGGCGAGAGGCGGGGCGTTGCCTTCTCGAATCCGACGCTCCGACTCCTCGACCTGCTTCTCCCACACCTCGGGGGTGAGGCGCAAGAATGCCTTGACGTGCGGGTCGAGACGTTCGATCCGTTCCACGTGCGCCGTGACGAGGTCGGAGGCCGAGATCGATCCGAGTCGCAGGAGGCGCGCGGCCTCTTTGATCGTCAGCTCGGTCAGGTCGTCGGCGGTCACGCCTCCTCCTGGATCGCCGGCACGCGGAAGAATCCGTCGACCGGCGCCGGCGCGTTGGCCAGCGCCTCCTCCTGTGTCAGCGAGCGACGGGGCTCGTCATCGCGGAGCCGGCTCTGCTGCAGGCGGTCGATGTGGCCGAGGATCCCGCTCAGCTGCTCAGCGTAGAAATCCTCATCGTCGGGCTCGAGGCCGATTCGAGCAAGCATCGCAACATGGCGGACCTGGTCCCTGGAGAGGGGCATACGTGGTGAAGCTTAGGTTCGGCGAGCGACCAGCATCCACGGCGGCGAGCGCCAGGCCCAACCCCTGCCGCTCACCGCGGGAGGAGCGCCTTGAACTCTTCTTCGTCCAGGATCTTCAGCTTCAGCTTCTGCGCCTTCTCCAGCTTCGACCCCGCCCCCGGCCCGGCGACGACGTAGTCGGTCTTCGCGCTCACGCTGCCCGCCGCCTTGCCGCCCAGCTTGCGCACAAGAGCCTCGGCGTCCGGACGGCTGATCGTCTCCAGCGTGCCGGTGAAGACAAACGTTTTGCCGCTGAACGGTCCCTCGCCCACCGCCTCACCTGCCTGCGGCTGCACGCCGGCGGCCAGCAGCTTGTCGACGAGCGACGCGCCAGGTCCTGCGAAATAGGAGTGGACCTCATTCGCC
>VBJE01000162.1:3392-6270 GCA_005879675.1 Chloroflexota bacterium | reverse complement strand
TCCGCCGTCTGACGTATATCGCCGCGCTCATGCGGTGCTTCCCGGGTCGCAACAAGCAGGACACCGGCGACCGGCCCCCGCCTCCCGCGGGGATGGCCAACTGCGCGCACTGGCTCGACGCGGAGCTGCGCCTCCTCAAGCCCAGGGTCCTCATCCTCGTCGGGCAGATGGCGATCTCGCGTTTCCTCGGTCCAGCGGCGCTCGAGGAGCGGGTGGGAAAGAGCTTCGGCAAGCGGCCGGTGATGATCCGCTGCCGCATCCTTCGGGTCAGAATCGCTGGCTCAACCTGCCCGCGAATCGCGACCGTCTCGTCGCGGCGCTCGCGCTCATCGCCGAGCAGCGTTCAAACTTGGCCCGGTGAGATATCTACTCATCTATTACGGCGGACGCATGCCCGCGACCCCGGCGGAGCAGGCGCGCGTCATGAAGCAGTGGACGACGTGGTTCGCAAGGCTGGGTCCCGCGGTCATCGATCCGGGCAACCCGTTCTCCGGCTCTGTGAACAAGGTCAAGCCCGACGGCGAGGTGGCGAAAGGGCCGGTCGGCCAGCGCGCGTCCGGCTACAGCATCATCGAGGCGCCGTCGCTGGCGGCCGCGACCAAGCTGGCGAAGGGCTGTCCCGTGATCAAGGGCGGCGCCCAGGTCGCGGTCTACGAAACCTTCAACGTGATGTAGCTTTGCCCGCCTTCTTCGGCCGCCGCGAAGGCGACCGCGTGGTGATCGAGGGCGGGGACGCGCGCCACCTCGCGCGCTCGCTGCGGGCACGCCCGGGCGAACACATCCAGGTCGTCGACCCCGACGGCCTCATGCTCACAGTGCGACTGGAGTCGGTCAGCGCCTTGAAGGTCGAGGGCGTGATCGCGGCCGAGCGCGAGCACAATCCCGAACCCACCCGCCACGTCATCGTCGGGATCTCGCATCTCCCCGCCGCCTCGCTCGAGCTGGTGCTCTCGCGGTGCACGGAGGTCGGAGCGTCGGCCTTCCACATCGTCCAGGCGCAGCGAAGCGTGGCCCGCGGCGCGAGGCAGGAGCGGTGGCAAACCATCATCCGGGAGGCGGCGATGCTCGCCGGGCGGCTGCGGGTGCCCATCGTCGCCGGGCCGTCGCCGCTCGCCGAGGTCTTGGAGGAGCGGCCGAACCCGGTGATGCTCGTCCGGGGTGCGCCGACGCCGCTGGCGGCCATGCCTCGGCCTCGCGAGGTGACCCTGCTCATCGGTCCCGAGGGCGGATGGACGGAACAGGAGCTGACGATGGTGTCGGACCAGGCCGGCCTGGGCCCCCGCAACCTGCGCGCGGACACGGCCGCCATCGTCGCCACCGCGATCGCGGCCGGACTCTAGGGCCGGGGTTCGCGGTACGTGGCGATCTCGCCGCGAATCGCCAGCACCGAGCTGAAGGCGAACGCGACCAGCCCCACGCCGAGCAGCGCCAGCCCAGAGATCACGGCCGACGCCGAGAGACCGACGCCCAGGAAGACGAGGCCGATGGCCAGGACGACCAGGGCGTAGACCTGGAACCCACGCTTCGAGGCCGCATACCCCGGCGGCAAGGAGCCGAGGGATCTCGACGTGAGATGACGGATCAGATAGTCGCCCGAGCCGACGAGGTTCACCAGCAGCACGGTTCCCAACCCGCTGATCAGCGCCCCAATCACGAGTACCGCGTTCACGATCCCTAGCATTTTGAGGCGTGGCGGTCACGACGAAGCAGTCTTTGGTGCGGAACTTCTGCATCATCGCCCACATCGATCACGGCAAATCGACGCTTGCCGACCGCCTCCTCGAGCGCACCGGCGCGATCAGCCAGCGCGACATGCAGGACCAGGTCCTCGACACCATGGACCTGGAGCGCGAGCGCGGAATCACCATCAAGCTCCAGGCGGTGCGGATGACTTATCCGGCTCGCGACGGCCAGGCGTACGAGCTCAACCTGATCGACACCCCGGGCCACGTCGACTTCGCCTACGAGGTCTCGCGGTCGCTCGCCGCGTGCGAGGGCGCGATCCTGGTCGTCGACGCCGCGCAGGGCATCGAGGCGCAGACGCTCGCCAACCTCTACCAGGCGGTCGAGGCGGGCCTCACCATCGTGCCGGTCGTGAACAAGATCGACCTCGACGCGGCGCAGCCGGAGATGGTCGCCGAGGAGATCTCGGACGTCACCGGCATCCCCCGCGAGCAGGTCATCTTCGCCTCGGCCAAGCTGGGCAAAGGCACCGACGAGGTCCTCGAGGCTGTGGTCAACCGGGTGCCGGCTCCGCGGGGCGATCCGTCGAAGCCGCTGCGGGCTCTCATCTTCGACTCGCACTACGACCCGTACCGCGGCGTGATCACCTACGTCCGCGTGGTCGACGGCGAGATCATCCCGCGCACCCGGGTCCGGATGATGAACACCGACAAGGTGCACGAGGTCGACGAGGTCGGCTGGTTCGCGCCCCGGCCACGACCCGCCGAAAGGCTGACCGCCGGCGAGGTCGGCTACGTCACCGCGGCGATCAAGAACGTGGTCGACGCGCGGGTCGGCGACACGATCACGACGGCCGAGCACGGCGCGAGCACGCCGCTGCCGGGCTACCGGCGCGTCAAGCCGATGGTGTTTGCCGGCCTCTTTCCGAGCGAGTCGGACCAGTTCACGGACCTCAAGGAGGCGCTCGAGAAGCTGCAGCTCAACGACGCAGCGCTGTCGTTCGAGCCCGAGAACTCCGCGGCGCTGGGTTTTGGCTTTCGGTGCGGATTCCTCGGCCTACTGCACCTCGAGATCGTGCAGGAGCGCCTCGAGCGCGAGTTCGAGCTCGACCTCATCACGACCGCCCCGACCGTCGAGTACCAGGTCCAGCTGAAACGCGGCGGCGTGATCGAAGTTGACAACCCGGCTCTGCTGC
>VBJE01000162.1:2827-3385 GCA_005879675.1 Chloroflexota bacterium | reverse complement strand
TGAAGCTGTCCATCATCGTCCCCTCCGCGTACGTCGGGCCGATGATGGAGCTCTGCCAGGAGCGCCGGGGCTCCTTCAAGCACCTCGAGCACCGGCCGGGCGACAGGGTGGTCCTGGAGTACGAGATCCCGCTGGGAGAGATCATCCACGACTTCTACGACCAGCTGAAGTCGCGCTCCAAGGGCTACGCGTCGATGGACTACGAGATGATCGGGTTCCGGGAGGGCGACCTGGCCAAGCTCGACGTCCTGGTCGCCGGCGAGCCGGTGGACGCGCTTTCGCTGATCACCCATCGCTCGAAGGCCGCCACGCAAGGACGGCGGCTGGCGGAGAAGCTGAAGTCGATCATCCCCCGGCAGCTCTACGAGGTCCCCATCCAGGCCGCGATCGGCGGTAAGGTGATCGCCCGCGAAACCATCCCGGCGATGAGAAAGGACGTCCTCGCCAAGTGCTACGGCGGCGACGTGACCCGGAAACGCAAGCTGTTGGAGAAACAGAAGGAAGGCAAGCGACGGATGAAGCGTGTGGGCTCGGTGGAGATCCCGCAGGAAGCGTTCA
>VBJE01000162.1:0-2783 GCA_005879675.1 Chloroflexota bacterium | reverse complement strand
CGGCAAGCCCGCCGACGTCTACTCGGTCATCCCGAACCAGGCCGACGTCCGGTCGCTGATGGGCGACAACGACTGGTGGGAGGGAGTCCCGAGCTTTGAGGTCCAACCCCTCAACGCCGCGTCGGCCCCGGCGACCCAGCGCTACGCCGTCAGCCAGGAGTACCGCCACATCGGCACCGGCGAGTACCTCGCGGCGCGCTATGTAGTCTTCGACAAGGCGGCGTCCGCGACCACGACGATGACCGACATCCAGACCAACTACGGCACATCGCCTTCGACGCCCAAGGTCGGCGACCAGGTCCTCTACTACGGGCTCCAGGGAAGCGGCGGCGCGCCCTACGCGACGAGGACCTTCGTGCGCGTCGGGAACATCGTTCTGGCCCTCATCTGGAGTCGAAAGGACAGGGGCGTCACGGTCGACATGCTGGCCAAGAACGCGAAGAAGTTCGCGGCGCCGCTGAAGGACCTCAGCAAGGTCCACGCCAAGCTACGCACGGCCGATCCCAAGTCGCTGCCGCCGCCGGGGCTGCAGATCACGTTGCTGGGCTCGGCGGAGATGCCGATCGAGGCCTTCACGGTGATGTCGCTGACGTCGCTGCCGGAAACCATCCTGGCGCTCATGCGCAACGCGGGCATCACCACGTTCGCCTATGGCGATTACGCGCTGAACAACGACACCCACATGGAGGTACAGACCGCCCTGTTCACGTTCCCATCGAACACCGACGCCACCGAGTGGGCTGCGGCCTTCAGCCCGGCCAAACCCGACGACCAGGGAATTGCGTTCGACTACCTTCCGGTCTCGGGGACTCCTGCCGCCGGGGTCTACCACTTCGTGTTCTCGTCCGGCCGGTACGGAGTGTTCCTGGTCTGCAAGTCGAGCGTCGACGGTGAGGCGGCGTCTCGCGAATGCGAAGACCCGGTGCACACGCTGTCCCTGGGGTGGAAGCTCGCGCTGGGGGGCCTCGGCTAGGTCGGAGTGACCCGCGGTCTCTTGGCCGATGTGGCCAGGAACCACTCCCACTGCTTGGTCAGACCGTCGCGCAGAGACACGCGCGGCTCCCACTCGAGCTTCTCGCGAGCGACGTTGATCGACGCTCCCGTGTGACGCGGGTCCCCAGGCGCCGCCGGCAGGTAGCGCCTGCGCGGTTTCATGCGGCTGATGTCCTCGAGCGTGTCGAGGACGCGGTTCACGGTCACGCGGCTCCCGCCGCCGAGGTTCACGATCTGCCCGACCACATCGGCCGAGGCCGCCTTGACGGTGCCATCCACCGCGTCGGACACGTAGGTGAACTCGCGCGTCTGCTCGCCGTCGCCGTAGATCTCGATCTCCTGCTCGTCGACGAGCGCCTCCATGAAGCGATGGAACGCCATGTCGGGTCGTTGGCGCGGCCCGTAGACGGTGAAGTACCGGATCGACGTCGCCGGGATGCCGAAGTTGCGCATGTAGACGAACGCGAGGTGCTCGGCCGCGAGCTTGGTCATGCCGTAGGGCGAGACCGGGCGTGGGAGCGCGGTCTCCTTGGTCGGGAACATCTCCGCGTTTCCGTACACCGACGAGCTGGACGCAAACACCAGGCGCTGCACCGGGACCTCGCGCAGCGCCTCGAGCAGGCGCTGGGTGGCGACGATGTTGTCGTGCACGTAGCGGTCGAAGTGGCTGCCCCAGCTGGGGCGGACGCCGGGCTGGCCCGCGAGGTGAAAGACCACGCTCGCGCCTCGCACGACGCGGGCCAGGTCGGTCTCGACCATGTCGGACTCCTCGAGGGTGAAGTTCGCATGCGCCCGCGCGACCTCGAGGTTCTCGTACTTGCGCTCGCGCTCGTAGTAGTCGCTGAGCGAGTCGACGCCCGCGACCTGGTGGCCGTCGGCGAGCAGGCGCTCGCACAGGTGCGAGCCGATGAAGCCCGCGGCGCCCGTGACCACGACACGGGATGGCGAGTCGAGCATGGCGCACAGACTACCTATCGTTGAGCCGTGCATCGCTTCGAAGCCTGGCTTGCCACGTCCAGCTCCGGCGTGCGCGTAAGGGAGTTTCCCGAGGGGACGCGCACGGCGGTCGACGCCGCGCGGGCGGTCGGCTGCGAGCTCGGCCAGATCGTGAAATCGCTCGTGTTCCTCGCGGCCGGCAAGCCCGTGGTGGCCCTGGTCAGCGGATCGAACCGTCTCGACGAGCGACGGCTCGCCGCCGTGGCGGGCGGCCCGGTGGCGAAGGCCAACGCGCAGACAGTGCGGGCGGCGACGGGCTACGCCATCGGCGGCGTCCCGCCTTTCGGGCATGCGACCGAGGTGTCGGTGTTCATGGACCGCGACCTGCTCCGGTATCCCGCCGTCTGGGCCGCGGCGGGGAGGCCCGACTCCGTCTTCGAGATTGAACCAGGTCGCTTACGGGAACTCAGTAATGCTGTGGTGATCGACCTCAAGTGAGCAGCCTTCTCCTGTTCTGCCGCGGATGCGGAAAGCAAGTCGCCAGCTCGCAGACCAGGGACGGCATATGCGTCGACTGCCAGGTGCGCAGGTCGGTGGCGGACCTGCGCGACGAGCACGCGCGCCTGTGGCGGAAGCGGGAGAGATACCGAACGCAGAACGCGAACGTGGAGCAGATCGGCAGGCAGATCGCGCGCGTCGAGGACCGCATCGCGATGCGGGTCCGCGAGCTCGTGCCCAACGAGCGCGAGGCGGTCGAGCATCTGCGCCGCGAGCTGGAGGCGGCGCGTGGGCAGCGCTACGACATCAAGAGTGTCTGAACGGCCGCTGCACGCCTTTCGCCACCTCTACGTGCA
>VBJE01000161.1 GCA_005879675.1 Chloroflexota bacterium | reverse complement strand
GCCCGCTGGTCGGCTCGTCGAGGATGAGCAGGTCCGGCCGGTGCATGAACGCCAGGACGATGGCGAGCTTCTGCTTGTTGCCGCTCGAGTACTCGCGGAAGCGCCGGCTCAGGTCCAGATCGAATCGCTCGGCGATGCGCTGGACGCGGCGGCGCTCCACGCCTCCACGCATGCCGCCGAGGTACGCGACGACCTCGTCGCCTGTGAGGCTGCCGAACTGCGGCACATCCCCGGGCAGGTAGCCGACCTTGCGCTTGACCTCGACCGAGTCGCGCATGCAGTCGAGGCCGAAGACGTGCGCCGAGCCACTCGTGGGATGGATCATCCCCATGAGGAGGCGGATGGTGGTCGTCTTGCCGGAACCGTTGGGTCCCAGGTACCCGAACACCTCCTGGCCCGCGACCTGCAGGTCGAGGTCGAACAGCCCGCGCCCGACGCCGTAGTCCTTGGTGAGCTTCGAGGTCCTGATCGCGGCGGCGGCCATTTCGGGGAGCATATAGGGCGAAGTGCGGCTGGGCGACCTCGAGCTCCATCTTCTGATCGCCGACCGATGGAAGGCCGACGGGGGCCTGATGTTCGGGGTCGTGCCGAAGGTCCTGTGGGAAAAGCAAAAACCCGCCGACGGCAACAACATGATCGACTGCGCCTGCGTCTGCCTCATCGCGCGCATGAACGGGCGCGTGATCGTCTGCGAGACGGGTATCGGCAACAAGCTCAGCGAGAAGCGCGCCCAGCAGGTCGCGCTGCGCGAGCCGGAGAGCCTGCTGCATCATCTGCAGCGGCTAGGCATCCGCCCCGACGAGGTCGACGTCGTGGTGACCACGCACCTGCACTGGGACCACGCCGGCGGGCTGACGCGACGCAACCAGGAGGGCGAGGTCGAGCTGACCTTCAAGAAGGCTCGTCACTTCATCCAGCGCACGGAATGGGATTTCGCCCTTCATCCCGACGTGCGCAGCAGGGTCAGCTACGTCGAGGACGACTTCACCCCTCTCGCCGACGGCAACGACCTGGTCGAGTTTCTCGACGGCGACGCCGAGGTGCTGCCTGGGGTCCACCTGCGGCACGTCGGCGGACACACGCCCGGGAGTCAGGTGCTCGTGCTGCAGTCCGGCGAGCTTGCGTGCGCCGTGACGGGCGACCTCGTCTGCCAGACGCCGCACCTGCGGGTGCCGTGGAACATGGCGGCCGACATCGAGCCGCTGCGCGTGCTGCAGCAGAAAGCGCAGCTCTTCGACGAGGCCGAGAGGCACCGCTGGCTTCTCGTCCTCAGCCATGAGACCGAGCAGCCGGCCGGCTACCTCGAGGGCGGCGGACGCTGGCGCCCGGAACCTCGCCTGCTGTGAGCTTCACCACGGCGGACGGCCGCAAGCTGACCTACCGCAAGCTCGGCCACGGGCCGGTGCTCGTCTGCCATCCCGGCGGCCCCGGGTTTTCCTCGACCTACTTCGGCGATCTTGCCGCGCTGTGGGAGCAGTACACGCTGATCATGCTCAACCCGAGAGGCACTGGCGGGTCCGACCGGCCCAGCGACCGCCGCGCGTATCAGATCGACGACTACGTCTCCGACCTCGAAGAGCTGCGCCGGCACCTGGGCATCGAGCGGATGCTGCTGCTCGGCCATTCGCACGGCGGCGTGGTCGCTATGGCGTACGCCGCCACGCATCCCGCGCGGGTGCGCTCCCTGGTCCTCGCGTCGACGCTTGCGCGCTTCGCCTCCGAACAGGAGAGCGCCATGCGCGCCGGCATGGACAAGCGATCAGGCCAGCCGTGGTACCAGGACGCGCTCGAAGCGCTCGAGAAGGAGCAGGCCGGAGAGTTCGAGACCAACGAGCAGATGGCCGCGCTCGTGTTCCGCGAGCTCCCCCTTTACTTTGCGCACTTCGGCGCGGCCGAGGCGGGCTACCTCGACACGCTCAAGACCGAAGCCCTGAACGCGGACACCCTCCTGCTCTTCAACAAGGAGATCTTCAACACGTTCGATCTGCGCGACCGGCTGCCGAGCATCACGGCCAAGACGCTGGTGCTGACCGGGGACGATGACTTCATCTGCGGCCCGATATGCGCCGAGGAGATCTGCGCCGGCATTCCCGGCGCCCGCACGGTCATTGTCGGCGATTCGGGGCACATGGTTTTCGTGGAGCAGCCGCAGACGTTTCACGACGAGGTCGCCGACTTCCTCGGGTCTTAACGACCTGGGCTGATTCTTCGCCTTCCTCGCCATAACGTCGAGCCCGTGCTCGGAAGCGTCGATTCCTGCGTGCTCGCCGGCCTCCAGGTGCGGCCCATCCACGTCGAGGCGGACATCGGCGCGGGCGAGGTCAAGTTCTCCGTGGTCGGGCTGGCGACGACGATGGTCAAGGAGGCGCGCGAGCGTGTGAAATCGGCCATACGCAACAGCGGCCTCGAATTTCCGGGTCGCAGCCTGACGGTCAACCTTGCCCCCGCCGAGCTCCGCAAGAGCGGCAGCGGCCTGGACTTGCCCATCGCCGTCGCGATCGCGCTTGCCCGCGCGCACCGGCCGGCACCAGAGCGCACCGCGTTTCTCGGCGAGCTCTCGCTCGATGGCGCCGTCCGGCATGTCGACGGCGTGCTCGTGGCCGCGCGCGGCCTTCGCGACCTGGGATATGAACGCGTCTTCGTGCCGGTCGAGGACGCCGCGGAGGCGGCGCTGGTCGACGGCCTGGAGGTCATCCCCTGCGCATCGCTCCTGTCCACGGTGCAACACCTGCTGGGCGCGGAGGCGATCACACCCGCGACGCACGGCGCGCTCCCCGCCCATGCTCCTGGAGACGTCCTCGACCACGACCTTCGCGAGGTCCACGGCCAGGAGGAGGCGAAGCGCGCTCTCGAGGTCGCCGCGGCCGGCGGCCACCACCTGCTGATGACCGGTCCCCCGGGCGCGGGCAAGACCATGCTCGCCCGGTGCCTGCCGGGCATCCTGCCGCCGCTGGAGCTGGCCGAGGCTCTC
>VBJE01000160.1 GCA_005879675.1 Chloroflexota bacterium | reverse complement strand
ACATCGCCATGCAGAAGCCGCTCATCTGCCAGGTGGCGGCGATGACCAGTCCGAAGAGCGCGGTGCGCGTGTCCGCCAGCCACGGCGACTTCAAGAAGCCGAGGTGGACGTCGTCGAGCAGCAGGTTGATGCCGAAGTTGGGGTTGAAGATCCACCGCCAGACGGTGCCGGTGACGACGAACGAGATGGCGAGGGGGAACAGGAAGATGTTCTGGAAGAAGATCGTGCCCCGGACGTGCTGGTCGAGGAGGACGGCGGAACCGAATCCGAGCAGGATGCAGGCCGCCAGGAAGAGGACCGTGAACTCGATGGTGTTGCTGATGTCGGCCTGGAAACGGGGCAGTCCGAAGAGGTCGACATACTGGCTCAAGCCCGCCGAGGTGTAGTCCGGCGCGATCCCGTACCACGTGGTGGTCGAGACGAACGCCGTGTAGCCGATGAACCCGTA
>VBJE01000159.1 GCA_005879675.1 Chloroflexota bacterium | reverse complement strand
CTTCAGGAACTGATCCGCAAGCTTCGCGATGTTGCTCGCGCTGCCGTTGACGTCCTTCTTCTGCACGAACTGCCCCATCTCGTCGTTGAGGCCGCTCGCGAATGCCTCCGGCGCGGCCGAGCCGTGAGCGATGCTCGGCGTGAGCGAGTCGGTCTTGAACTCGGCGATGAAGCGCTGCGCGATCGAGTCGAAGATGTTCGCCGGCACGTCGGTCCGAGCGGGAATCGAGCCCTTCTTGGGATTGAACGCCGCCTGTCCGGCCTCGGAACCGCAGATCTTCAGCCAGTTGATCGCGTTGTCGCGGTCGGGGGCTCCCTTGGGGAGGCCGAACGTGTCGCAGACGATCATGTAGGTCTTCGCGGTGCCCGGATGCGCGACGGCGGTGAAGTCCGTGTCGGGCTTCCAGTTGTTGGCGGTGAAGTACCCCTTGGCCCAGTCGCCCATGATCGTGGCCGCGGACGAATGCGCCTGCAGCCTTCCGGCGGCCTGGTCCCAGTCGATGGTCGCGTGGTCTGAGTTGACGTAGCTCAGCATGCTCTTGATGTAGTTCAGGGCCAGCTTGATGTTGTTGTGGGTCCAGGAGCTCTGGCCCGTGAACAGGCCGCGGTAGAAGTCAGCTCCGCCCACCGCGACGAGGTTGTTCTCGAACAGCATCGTGACCTGCCAGTTGCCCTTCGAACCGAGGGCGAGAGGCGCCGCGAAGCCGCTGGCCTTGGCCTTGCCGAGCGTGGACAGGAAGTCGTCGAGGTTGTCGACGGTGTTCGGGGCCACGCTGTCGGTCCCGCCCGCGATCCAGAGCGCGTTGCCGCGGTGGACGTTGACCGGCACCGACCACACGTCGCTGCCCTTGCTGACGATGGTCTTCAGGTCTTTGGGGATGGTGCTGTCCCAGCCCTCTGACTTCCAGATGCTGGTGATCGGCTCCATCTTGTCGGCCTTGACCCAGGTGCTGATCAGCTCCTGGCCGGCGTGGACCTGGAAGCTGTCGGGCGGCTTGCCGCCCTGCATGCGGGTCGCGAGCACCGCCTTGGCGTTGCTTCCCGCGCCGCCCGCCACGGCGGCGTTGACGATCTTGACGCTCGAGTACTTGTCCTTGTAGATCTTGAACATCTCGGCCAGGCCGTCGGCCTCGCCGCCCGCCGTCCACCAGCTGAAGATCTCCAGCTGGTTGCTGCCCCCGGAGGTGCCGCCGCCGCTCGCGCACGCGGCGAGGAACTCGGCGAACGTGCCTCCCAACAGAAGCGCGCCGGCGGCGGTCCCGGTCCTCTTGACGAAGTCACGCCGGGTCCAGTTGTTGCTCATAGACGCCCCTCCTGGGTTCGCCGCTCGCGCGCCGTACCACCTCTGATTCCTGCAACCTTCTTCCCAGCACGACGGCCCGGGGCGAGAGTGCGCCGGCGGCAGGACTTACTCCAATTCGCCGTTTGGACGCACGCATTCTGTTTACAAACCCGGCCCGGTGTCAAGCAGGGCCGGGCCTATGATCGACCGGTGACGGCAAGGCGGGCGCTGGCGGTCCTGGGAGTTGGAGTCGCGGGTTCGCAGGCCGGCCACCTGCTTGCCTATCAGCTCCGATTCGGAGACGCCGCCCAGCAGCTGCAGGCGGCCGGCGCGCATGCCTACTTTCCGGCCGTGGCCAGGACCGCCGCCGGCCTCGTCTCCCTGGCTCTCCTCGCTGCGATGCTGATCGTCGGCGCCGCGCGCGTGGCCGGTGGGCGGCGGATCGAGCCAGGGTCCTCGCCGTCGTTCGTCCGCCTGCTCGCCGTGCTCTTCACCCTGCAGCTTGGCTGCTTCGCCGTCCAGGAGACGGCCGAGGCGCTGGCCGCCGGCGGGCGCGTGGGCTCAGCGCCGCTGCTGCTGCTCTGGGGCACCGCCGGCCAGCTGCCGGTGGCCCTTGCCGCGACGCTCGCCCTTCGCTGGCTTGGGGCCCGTGTCCGCCCGGCGCTGGCGGCGCTGCGCGTCCGCCTGACGCTCTCGTTGCGGCTGGTCCCCACCACGATCCCCTGGCGCGCGTGGCCGCCTGCCACCGACCTCGCGCTCTCCGACGGGATCTTCGAGCACTCTCATGTGCGAGGTCCACCCTCCTTCTAGCGCCCCGCGTTGTCTCGCGCCTACACACAGATAGAAGGAGGAATCGCGTGAGCAGAACTCGCGCTCTCATCGTCGCCGCGCTTCTCGTCGTCTTCATCGCCGTGGGCGGCGTGCTCATCTACGCCAACACCAACAAGGGCGGTCGCAACGTGACCTTCAACGTCACGGTGACCGGCGCCAAGACCATGTCGCCGAGCAAGCTTGAGGCCAATCAGAACGACACGATCACCCTCAACATCAAGAGCGACCAGGACGGCGAGGTCCACCTTCACGACTACGACATTGCCTTTGAGGCAAGGGCCGGCCAGGTAGTGAGCCACACCTTCAAGGCCGACAAGACCTGCAACTGCGACATCGAGTGGGAGGCGACGAGCCAGCCGCTGGGAACCTTGGTCGTCAGCCCGTGATGGCGTCGACCCACATCCTTCTCCACGGCTTCGGCCAGCGCTTCGACCTGAGCGTGCCGCTCTACCTGTACCTCTTCGCGGCGGGCGGCGTCGTGTTCCTGTCGTTCGTGCTCGTCGTCCTGTTCGCGGGCGACACGACCGGCGCGAAGGCCATCGACTACCCG
>VBJE01000158.1 GCA_005879675.1 Chloroflexota bacterium | reverse complement strand
AACTTGCGATCGCGTGGGCATTCTCCGGTACGGCATCATGCGGGTCCACGCGGGGAGTGTCAGAGACCGTCTGCGTGAAGCGTCAAATTAAGGTGTCACGACACTTGGCATGTTTCGCTGCCCGTCGTGCGCGCGCACGAAATCCCTTCTGACAACCTCTCGAAGGCTGGTCACCGGAACCGAGGGATAGCGACGGCGCACTTCTGACGCGTCAAACGCCATGGCTGCGGTATCCATGACGATGCCGGCCCGGATTTGCCTGGCCATTCCGGGGTTAACGAGGCTCGCGACAATCGCGCCGATCCTCATCGCCACTGGGGGCATGTGGCCGATCTTGCCGTCCGCACCGGACTCGGTCTTGAAGACCCTGACAAAGTCGGTCATGGTCAGGTTATCCGGGCCACCTATGTCGAGTGTCTGGCCATGCAAAGCCCCATCAACCGCAGCCATCTCGACAAATCGGGCTACGTCCGCCGTCGACACCCAGTTGATCGGATTCTGGCCGCGGCCAAAGACCTGAGTCCTGCCCTTCTCGAGCAGCGGACGACCCAACACTTCGCACCAGGTCTCCATATACGAGGTTGGTCGCATGATCGTCCAGGTCAATCCGCTGGCCATCAGCTCCTGCTCGGCCGCGTACTTCATCCTCATGAGGTCCATGGGGTGATCAGGCGCCGCCCCTTTAGCCGACATCAGCACGAAGTGCTGGACGTTCGCCTCGCGCGCGGCTTGAATCAGGTTGTGATTGCCGTCGCGATCGATCGTCCCCGGATTGGCGTCCTTGGTGCCAGGGAACCCGTGAATCGCCGAGATCACAGTTCTAGCTCCGGAGACAGCCCGCCTGACGGCGGTCGGGTCGCGGACGTCACCCTCCACGATGTTGAGTCCCCTCTTCGCGAGGTGCGCTGCTCGGCTCGGTTCGCGCGTCAGGACGCGAACGTGCAGTCCGCGCGCCTGAAGAAGACCGACGACGTTGGTTCCAAGGCGGCCGGTGCCGCCGGCGACGAGGATCATCGTCGGCTCTCCGTGGCCGCCGGGCGAGGGGGAAGCACCCCGACCTTGACCAGGAAGTCGGTTGTGTCGACGACATCCCAATGCTCGGCCAGTCGGCCGTCGCGAAGGAGAAACACATCTACGCCGTGTGCGACGACGCTCTTGCCGGTCGGTGTGAAGCCGAACCAATCGCCGACGTGGGTGCCCTCGTTGGACCACATGATCGCCACTTTGTCGCCCTCGGCGATCACATGCTCGATCGCGAAACGGGGGTTGAAGGCCGCGCGGACCATACTGGCCCGCTGCTTGAGACCCTCGGCCCCCTGGCCCTGTTGCGGGAAGGGGTTGTGCTCGACGTGGTCCGGCAAGGCGATTTGGTCGAGGAGCTCAAGACGTCCCTCGTTCATGACCTCCTCGTAGAGGGTTCGAACTGTCTGTTTGTTGATGGTCTCTCCGTCTGGCACTGGTGTTCTCCTTGGTTCAGGTGCCCGCCGCCATTGGCCTGTGGCTTCTGGATCGGATCATGCTGCGCAGAAGCCGACCGGGCCATGAAACTAAGTCACCGTTTGAGTCACCGATTTGAGTGACATCGACCAGGCTCTAGGCCCCACGCTTAAGCGCCTGCGCCACGGAGCCGGCATGACGCAGGAGGAGCTCGCGGAGCGAGCAGGCATCAGCGCTCGCACCGTGAGTGACGTGGAACGCGGTCTGCGCACGCTGGTCCATCAAGACACAGCTCGGCGGCTCATATCCGCACTCGGGCTGAGCGAAGAGCAAGGCCGTAGGTTTGGAGTGCGTGCTCGTGGCGATGAGCATGAACAGGCACCAGCCGCCGCGACGGCGGGGTTGCCGACCGTTCTCACCCCGTTTCTCGGCCGATCCAAGGAGCTCGAAGCCATCCAGGCGGCCCTTCTCGGGGGCGATGTGCGGCTGCTCACCCTCACTGGGCCAGGCGGCATCGGCAAGACACGTCTTGCAATGGAGGTTGCCCGGGGAATCGAGAGCTCGTGGCCTGACGGCGTTCTTTTCATCTCGCTGGGCGAGCTGAAGGACGCGTCGCTGGTCGCGCCCGAGCTTGCCAAGGCGGTTGGCGCAGTCGAATCCGACTCCGGTCTCCAGGACGTTCTGATCAGGCGGCTCAGCGGAAGGAAAGCCTTGATCGTGCTCGACACCTTCGAGCACCTGACGGCCGCAGCGCCACTCGTCTACGCACTGGCCTTGGGCTGTCCGAAGACCACCTTCCTCGTGACGAGTCGCAGCGCTTTGCGTCTCCGCGGCGAGCACGAGTTTCCGGTGCCACCGCTGGAGTCGCCGCCCGACACCGGCGGCGACCCGCTCCTTGACGCCAGCCGCTGGCCGGCGACGGCGCTGTTCTGGGATCGGCTGCGGGCGGTGCGGCCTGACCTGGAGATGGATCGGATCAACGCTTTGCTGGTGACTGATATCTGCCGCCGGCTGGATGGTCTGCCCCTCGCGATCGAGCTGGCAGCCGCGCGCGTCAAGCATCTTTCTCTTGGCGCCATCCGCGACCAGCTCGAACATCGTCTGGAGCTGTTGGTCGGCGGGCCACTCGACCTACCGGTGCGCCAGCGCGCAATCCGTGACACCGTCGCCTGGAGCCATGACCTGCTCGACGGTCGAGCCAAAACGCTGCTGCGCCGCCTTTCCGTGTTCGCAGGCGGCTGGGCCTTGGCTGACATCGAGGGTGTTTGCGGGCCCGCGGCAGAAATTGGCGGTGCGCTCGAAGGCGTGAGCGCGCTCGTCGATCAGAGCCTGGTCGTGGTCGATCGCAAAGGATCAGAAGGGCGCTTTGACATGCTGGACGTGGTGAGGGAATACGCCGCCCAGCGGCTCACCGAGGCGGGCGAAGGTGAGGAGATCGCCCGGCGGCACGCGCTCTACTACCTCGAGATGGCCGAGGACGCGGAGCCCCGGCTCGTTCGAGCCGGCCACATGCTGTGGTTCCATCGCCTCGCTGCCGAGCGGGGCAACTTGCGAGCTGGCATGGCCTTGGCTGTAGATCACGGCGAGACTGTTATGGCGCTCCGGTATGGAGTTGCGCTCTGGCGCTACTGGAGGCACTTCGGCGAGTTCGCCGAGGGCAGGCGGTGGTTGGACATGGCGCTG
>VBJE01000157.1 GCA_005879675.1 Chloroflexota bacterium | reverse complement strand
CAAACCCGCTGCAGCCGGGCACGATCACGCTCGCGGGCGCGATCAACCCGAGCACTGTGTACGTCTTCGTCTACGAGCTCGACGCGGCCGCCGGTAACCCCAACCCGCGCTGGAGCTGTCCATCGTGCGCCGCCGTCAACGGCGCCGCGGTGCGCACCTCGGGACACCAGCTCGTGGTCGTCGACCTGAAGCTGCAATGGAAGCCGGTTCTCAACACGCTGCTCGGAATCCCGAGCACGATCACGTTCGACTCGCAGTCCGTGGAGAGGCTCGAGTTCTGATGTCCCGGTCGCGCGAGCAATCGGGCCAGGTCCTCATCATCGTCGCCGTGTGGCTGGTGGCGTTGATCGGCTCCGCATCGCTCATCCTCCTGACCGGCTCGGTGGAGTGGCAGCGCAACCAGCTGCAGCAGCTCGCGGACCAATCGGCGCTGGACGCGGCGATGAAGATCGGCGTCGGATGCACCCCCGGCTCGGCGAGCACCGTGATCACGGGAGCCGACAACTTCCTCGCCACCCAGCGCACGCGCACCGGCGCCCTGTCGATCGGGGCCGGCACCTGCGCGGGGGGCTACACCGGCACCGACACGTTCGCCACCGGGCTGACCGCGACGTACCACTACCCCTACCTCACGCACCAGCAGCAGGTCGAGGTGGTCCTGACCCTGTCGCTGCCCATCTCGTTCGGCAGCTACATGGGCGCCTCGAACACGAACGTCACGCGACGCGCGGTGGCGCAGCAGCTGAGCGCGTCCACGCCGGCGGTCTCGGCGACGACGCTCTCCTGCACGGGCGGCCAGGTGAACGTCCAGGGCGGCGTCTCAGTCTCGAACACGATCAGCCTCGCCGGCTCCTGCGCGATCTACGCGCACGCCCGTCTCGACGCGGCCTCGAACACGTACTCCGACCTGGGCAACATCTCCGTCTACGCCGGCGGCCAGACGTGGGTCGGTGGAGGCGGTTCGTGCATCGCGGGGTCGAACTCCGGCTCGACGAACGCCGTCTGCGCCGACGGCTACGAGCTGTCCGGGCACAACGCGACCACCTGCGGCGCCGGCGGCACGAACGCCTTTCTCGCCGCCGGCGACGCCGCCGTCAACCCGAATCCATGCGCGGCCGGCAAGGCCGCGCAGCCGGTGCCGCCCATCTCCACGAGTCTTCCGCCGGAGCCCAACACAGATCCCGCTGCGATCGCCACCCTGCGGAACAACGCCGGCGGCCCGCTGGGCGCTGCCTGCAACCCCGCGGGCGCCTACCCGAACATCACGGCCGGGGGCACGGTGGTCGGCACCGGTCTCGGCCCGTCTCCGGCGGCCACGGATGCCAGCGGCTTCTATCACTTCAAGCCGAGCTGCTATGGCTACTTGAACCTGAGCACCATGGCCGGGGGCATCTCGACCCGGCAGGTCGGGCCGGAAAGCGCTCGCCAACGCCACTTCATCACGGCCACCATGCCGGCAGGCAGCCAGGCCGGCACCCTGCTCGTGGCCACGGTGTCCGCTGAGACGACACCCAACAAGTTCGGCGCTTCCGCCGGCTGGGTTTCGGCCGCGGAGGCCAACCAGGTGGGCGAGGGGCGAAGTGAGATCTGGTACTACCCGAACAACCCCGGCGGAATCAACAGCGTGACTTTCACCATGAACCCGGCGACCATCAACGGGAACGCGCAGCTGAGCGAGTGGCTCGGCGTTGCCACGGCGTCGCCGCTCGACCAGTGGGGAGCCTCGATGGTCGCGGTGCCCGCGACTACGACCGCCATCGCGACCGGCGGTGCCATGAGCCAGACCGGGGAGCTCGTGGTCACCGTCGACGGCTTCCAGAACCTGCCCGGCCAGACCTTCGCCCGAGGGCCGGGGTGGACCGGAGTCGTCACCGACGTGACCAATGGCTACAGCTCGGAGTACCGCCTCGACCTGCCTACCGGGATCGCTTCCGAGACCCTGACCGCAGGCGTTGCGTCGCTCTGGGCAAACGCGATCGCCACCTTCAAGCCCGCCGGCGCAGGCGGCGGAGCCGTGCTGGACCCCGGGTTCTA
>VBJE01000156.1:413-4706 GCA_005879675.1 Chloroflexota bacterium | reverse complement strand
CCAAATCATCAAGGCTCACCCCTTCGCGGTCCATCAATCGCAGGTTGCCGACCGCAACCTGGTGGCCTTCGACGATTGCGACCGCGCCGTGCCCCGGCAGGTTCTGAAAGCCCTCGGCCTGAGCACGCGACGTGCCCGCGCCCCGGGCGCGATCGACGATCGCCCTGGCCAGAGGATGTTCCGAGTCCTCTTCGACTGCCGCCGCCAATCTGAGCAGTTCGCCCTCCTTCCATCCGTCGGCGTGGACGTCGGTGACTTCCGGCGCCCCCTTGGTCAGGGTGCCGGTCTTATCCATCACCACGACGTCGAGGCGAGCCGCAGCTTCGATCGCCGCTGCGTTCTTGAACAGGATTCCCCGTTTGGCGCCGAGGCCGCTGCCGACCATGATCGCCGTCGGCGTGGCCAGGCCGAGCGCGTCAGGACACGTGATCACGACGACGGTGATCGCGAAGAGCATGGCCGCGCTGAAGCTGCTGCCGGTGAGAAGCCAGGCGATCAGGGTCAGGGTCCCGCCGACGAGAGCCACGAGGACCAGCCAGAACGCCGCGCGGTCTGCCAGCTGCTGACCGGGCGCCTTTGAGTTCTGGGCTTCCTGAACCAGCTTCACGATCTGGGCGAGGGCGGTGTCAGAGCCCACCCGCGCCGCGCGTGCGCGCAGGGTTCCGTTCTTGTTAATCGAGCCACCGACGAGAGCAGATCCCGGTGCCTTGGAGACCGGCAGACTCTCGCCTGTGACGACCGACTCGTCGACCTCACTCGTGCCTTCCTCGACCTCGGCGTCGACCGGCACCTTGGAGCCCGGTCGAACCAGCAGCAGGTCGCCGACCCGGACCTCCGAGGTGGAGACCTCGACCTGCTCGCCATCCCTCAGCACAAGGGCTTTTGGTGGTGCCAGATTGAGCAGTGCTCGGATCGCGTCGTTGGCGCCGCCGCGGGCTCGCATCTCGAACCAATGGCCCAGGAGAACGAACGAGGCCAGGACGGTCGCAGCCTCATAGAAGACGTCAGTACAGCCAGCCAGAGGCAATCGCCACCGCGACCAGCACCATCATGTCGAGGGTGCGAGCCCGGAGCGCCCGGACGGCGCCGTCGAAGAAGATGCGCGCCGAATAGAAGATGACCGGCAGGCTCAGCAGGAGCTGGAACAGATCGTCACGAAGGCCAAAGGGTGCCGGCACGGCGAAATGCAGCACGGTTCGACCGATGCTCGACCAGAGCACGATCGGGACCGAGATGATCGCCGCCACCAGGAACCGGTTGCGCATGTCGCGGACCATGGAGTCCATCGACATCGCGGCGTGGCCGCCATGTCCCATCGCCTCGTGCGGCGACATGGCGGGCGGCGCATGGGCGGTGTAAGGGGTTGCCGGATGTCGTGGCTCCTCCATCGCGTCGCAGACGTGGTTAGGGACGGACTGGCCGGCGCAGTGGTAGCCGCACTCCTCGACCCACCGCTTGAGCTCGACCACACTTGTTTGTTTCGGATCGAACGTCACGGTGGCCGTCTGGGCCAGTGGGTTGGCCGAAACGGACAGCACGCCTGGGCGCCGGCTCAGGACGCGTTCGACGACTGCTTTCTCGCTGGCGAAGCGAAGCCCGCCGACATGCATGACCACCGACTCCGCGTCACGCACATACCCCGGGTGGGTATCATGCATTCATGCCAGGTTACACCAAGGACAAAAAGCGCATCCAGGCCCGCCTTCGCCGGATTGAGGGTCAGGTCAGGGGCATCCAGAAGATGGTCGACGGCGACCGCTACTGCATCGACGTGCTCACCCAGGTCAACGCGACCAAGGCGGCATTGGAGAGCGTGGCCCTTGAACTGCTTGCCGACCACACCGAGCACTGCGTCATGGAAGCGATCCAGGCCGGTGACGGCAGGCGTAAGGTTCGCGAGCTGAACCTGGCGGTCGAGCGATTGGTCAGGAGCTAGCCGTGTTCTTGATCGACGCGATCCTCCGCGCACTGCAGGCTTCCTCCTTCATGTTCTGGGAGGTGCTGTGGCCGCTCGCGCTCGGCTTCCTCCTTTCTGCCGTGGTGCAGACGGTCGTCTCGAAGCGCGCAATCGCGCGCACGTTGGGCCGGCCGGACCTCCGGGGATTCGTGCTGGCGTGCGGTTTTGGAGCCGCCAGCTCGTCATGCTCCTACGCCGCCGTCGCGGTGGCGAGGTCCCTTTTCCGTCGTGGAGCGAGCTTCGTCAACGCGATCATCTTCGAGTTCGCCTCGACGAACCTCGTGATCGAGCTGGGGCTGATCCTTCTCATCCTGTTGGGCTGGCAGTTCCTGGCTGCGGAGATTGCCGGCGGTCTGCTGATGGCGGTGCTGCTTTGGGTGCTGTTCAAGCTCACGCTGGGGCAGCGCCTGATCGACGCGGCGCGGCGCCAGGCGGAGCGGGGGATTGTCGGCTCGTCCATGGAGGGCCATGGCGAGATGGACATGTCGATCACTGAAGGGTCCTTCTTACGCAGGCTCTTTTCGGGCCGAGCCTTTACTGCCATCTCGCACTACTTCTATATGGACGTCTACAGCCTCTGGACCGACCTCGGCCTTGGCTTCCTCATCGCGGGCGCGCTGGCTGCCTGGGTTCCGGTCACCTTCTGGCAGACCTTCTTCCTGACGGGCAATCCGACCCTGAACGAGTTCTGGAGCCCGCTCGTCGGACCGATCATCTCGATGCTGAGCTTTGTGTGCTCGATCGGCAACGTTCCGCTGGCGGCCGTGCTTTGGAACGGGGGCATCAGCTTCGGTGGGGTGATCAGTTTCATCTTCGGCGACCTGATCATCCTGCCGATTCTCAACATCTACCGGAAGTACTACGGCGGCCGGATGTCGCTGTACTTGCTCGGAACGTCCTACGCCGCGATGGCGGTGGCGGGCTTCCTGATCGGTGGTGCGTTCCAGCTCCTCGGGCTCGCGCCGGAGCACCATCACGTCGCCGTCTTCGAGACCGCGCCGAGCCTGAACTACACGACGGTTCTCAACATGATTTTCCTTGCGCTGATGGCCGTTCTCGGCTGGCGCTTTCTGACCACGGGCGGGCCGGGGATGCTGCGGGCGATGGCGCTTCCTGCGGGTCACCACGAAGCGATGGTGCGCGACCCTGTATGCGGCATGACGGTCGATCCGGCGACCGCCCACGAAAAAGTCGACTACCGAGGCAGCACGTATTACTTCTGCTCGGCCGGATGCCGGTCGACATTCGAGAGCAACCCGGCTCAGTACTTGGCGCCGGCCCGAGCACTGGTCGGGCACGCAATGCATGGAGGAGATCAAATGGAGAGCAATGGAACAGCGATCGACCCAGTTTGCGGCATGACAGTGGACAAGCAAACCGCCGAATACCGGTCGTTCCGCGGCGGCGAAACGTACTACTTCTGCTCGGCAGGTTGCAAGCAGACCTTCGACAAGGACCCGGAAAAGTACATGACCGGCGGTAAGGGAGGGCACCACGCCCACTGAGCACTCAGCGCACCATCATCCACACCCGCGTCCGTTCGTCCCCGCGCTTGGTCATCGGTGGCTGACCCCGCTCTATGACCCGCTTCTTCGCCTGGACTTGGGGGAACGGCACTGGCGAACTCGTCTTGTCGACCAGATGCGGATGCTGTCCGGACAGCACGTCCTGGATATTGGCTCAGGCACCGGCACGCTGGCTCTCCTGATCAAGGAAAAACATCCCGGCGTAGACGTCGTCGGCATCGATCCGGATACCCAGATCCTGGAGATCGCCAGTCGCAAGGCAAGGCGGGTCCGCGCCGATATTCGCTTCGACCTGGGTTATGCGGATCGGCTGCCGTACTCCGACTCGAGCTTCGACCGTGTGGTGTCGAGTCTGGTTTTCCACCACCTCGCGCCCGAGACCAAGGTCGTCGCTTTGCGCGAAGCCTGGCGAGTCTTGCGCCCGGGTGGAGAACTGCACATCGCCGACGTCGGGCGCCCTCGCAGCGCCCTGATGCGAGTCGCGGTCATCCCTTTCAGGCTGTTCGACGGCTTCGGCGCGACCGAGCACAACCTGGCCGGCCGGCTGCCCGATCTGATCATGGAGACCGGCTTCGACGACCTTGCAGAGACCGGTCGAGTGATGCTGGGCATCGTGTGTCTGTATCGGGCGGTGAAGCCGCGCGTTACCTCAGGAAACCGGCGAACGTCCCATAACTGATGGTTCGACTCACTCTCGCGATCGCGCTGCTGGCGTTGACGGCTTGCGGATTCCCGGCCTTCGGGCAAGGCCAGGGGTGCCAGACGGTGCAGATCGACTGGGTCGACTTCATTAAGGTCGGTCCCACGCAG
>VBJE01000156.1:0-361 GCA_005879675.1 Chloroflexota bacterium | reverse complement strand
GGTGAAGTACAGGGTCGATGGCAATGTCTGCGACCCGAACTACCTGCCCAAGGATGGAGACGCCGCATTTCTCGACCCGGGGACGCCCATTTACGAGGTCAAGGGGCACCCGACCAGCGAGGTGCTGGCCTCCCGCCGGAACAGACAGATCCTGCGCTACTCCGGCTTCGCCCCGGTTCGCTAGGACCGAAGCTCGCCGAGAAGTTGCAGGAGGCGACGCTGACAACGGCCCGTTGGCGCATGCCATGGCCGCCGGCACCATCCGATAGAGATACGAATCCCGGGAGGCCGTTCCTCGGATAACAGCGTCCAGACTTGTCGATCGCGATATCATCGGTCTTGACCGATGGTTGCAACCGAG
>VBJE01000155.1 GCA_005879675.1 Chloroflexota bacterium | reverse complement strand
CCTCGAATGCCTGCTGCGCCTCGAGGTAGGACCGGGCGACCCCGTGCAGCCCGGGGTGGTAGCCGCCGATCCCGGCGCGCACCCGCGCGCCGAGCTGGCCCGCGCGCTGCGCCACCTGTTCCTGCAGGTCGGCGACGAAATGTCGAGCCGACTCGACGTCGGCGACTGACTCGCTCGGCCACAGGACGGCGAGGGTGCTCGGATCGGTGGCAAGCAGGAGGCCGCCGCGCCGGATCTCGAGCGATTCGGCCACCTCCGCAAGCGCCTGGCCGCCACGCTCGCCGTCGCGGTTGCCCATGACGAGCTTGCAGACGACCGCGACGTAACCGGCCGCGCTGAGCGGCGTGTTGATCGCCAGCGCCTGCCGCTGCAGCTCGAGCTCGGAGTCGAAGTTGTCGCTGATCAGGGCGTGAAAGAGACGCGCGTGCGCGCGGGTGCCGCGCTGCAGGTGCTGCTCCCGCGCATGGAGGTAGGTCTTGGTGACCTCGGCGGCCACCTGGTCGAGCGCGGCGAAGACGTAGTTGGCGACGAGCATGATCGCCTCGGGCGTGGCGTCGGGATGGCCGCGCCAGGCGCGGAGGATCTCGTCCCAAGCCACCCGTGCGGCCATGCGATAGGCGGCGAGGATTGGCTCTACCGACTGGCTGCTGCGCGCCTGGAGGATGCCCAGCTGGGCGACCCGGCGCAGCTCCTCCTGGGTTGCGGGCCTCGCCTCGCGGGCGGTGGCGAGGAAGAGGTCGAGGCCTGCCTCGCAAGCGCGCGCGATCGCGTCGCGCTGAGGCGGCACACCGGTGGAGCTGTCCCAGCGGACGAGCGTCACCACCGCCCGCGCCATGTGCCTGGCCATGCCCTCGTGCCTGCGCTCCAGCTCGTCGATCAGGCCCTGGGGGAGGCGCGGGGCCGCCCTGGCCGCCTTGGACCTGGGGGCCAACTTCGCCATGCGGCCGACTATACGGCGCCCACCTTCGACTTCGACTTGGCGTCGAGGTCGTTGCCGCCTAGCTCGCACTCACCTCGATGATCACGTCGCGCATCCCGCGGACGTGGCGCAGCACGGTGGCGAGCCGGCCGATCAGCCCATGGCGAGCGTGCAAGAGGTCCAAACACTCGTCCGTCTCGGACGCCGGCAAGATCCTGGCCGTGCCTGGCCGGGCCGGGCCGATGAGCCTGCCGCGCCCATCGCACGGCGCCACCTCCACGACCGGGCGCTGTCGGATGCGCTTGAGCTTCCCGGCCGTGTGATGGGTGCGAACGAGGAGCGTCGCGCCGCGCGGGGTCGAGAGCACTGGCGTGTGGACCGGCGTGCCATTGCCCCGGAAAGTGACCAGGTCCACCAGCATCGCCTCGGTCAGCCGGACGGGGATCGCGCTTGCCGTCATCACGCACCTCCTATTTCACAAGACAGACTGTGCGGTCAATTATTCAACGGACAGGCTGTCTTGTCAACTATCATTTCGGGCGGTGCCTCGGCAGTACCGGATGAAGGCCCGCGCAGAAACGGCCGAGGAGACTCGGCGGAAGGTGCTCAAAGCGGCCCGCGAGGCCATCCTCGCCGGGCCGACCCCAGCGGTCAGCATGGGCGATGTGGCCCGGCGGGCCGGCGTGGCGCGCTCGACGCTCTACTCGACGTACGGGTCGCTGGCCGGTTTGGTCGGGGCGGTGAGCGTAGACGCGCAGATGCGCGCGGGCTTCGACCGGGTCCTGGAGCTGTTCAACCTGCCCGACGCCGCGGAGGGCATGATCCGCGCGCTACCCGAGGGAGCGCACATGTACGGATCCGATTACGAAATGACCCGCCGAGTCCGCGTGCTCGCCAGGCTCGACCCCGAGGTGATGAACGGCCTCGTTCTCGGCGATCAAGTCCGGGCAGGGGGAATGCGATACCAGGCGGATCGCCTGTCCGAACAGGGCCGCCTCCGGCCCGAGGTCACGCCCGAGCGCGCGGCGACGCTCCTGTGGCTGCTGACAAGCTTCGACACGTATGACGGCCTTCACACCACATGGGGTATGGACTCCGACCAGATCGGTGAGCTGCTGGTCGCGATCGCCGGCAGGTCGCTGTTGCGTGACTAGCCGTGCTTCTTGACGAACTCCAGCATTCGCCGCCAGGCGTCGTCGCACGCGTCCTTCCACTGCTCGAAGGAGCGGTCGAAGAAGCTGTGCGGGGCGCCTTCGTAGACGTGCTGCTCGTGCGGCACGCCGGCTCTGGTCAGCTCGCGCTCGAACTCTCGCGACTGCTCCGGCGTGGTCGCCCCGTCGGCGCCCGCGACCATGATCATGAGAGGCGCCTTCATCTTCGGAACAAACGGCTCGCCGCGCACCGGCCTTCCGTAAAAGCCGATGCATCCGCTCAGGTCGGGATGCGCGGCGGACTGGTTCCAGGAGTTCGACCCGCCGAAGCAGAACCCGACGGTGAAGACCGACTTCACCGCGCCGCCGTCCGGCGACCTCAGGTAAGCGATCGCCGCGCCGACGTCGGCGGCGAGGTTCTCCGGTGTCGTCTTCTCCACGTGCGGCATGTAGGCGAACGAGTCGCTGCGGTCCGCCGTCTCCGCGGTGCGCGCGAAGTAGTCGATGGCGACGGAATCGATTCCCGCCTCGGCGAAGCGCTGCGCCAGCTCCTTGAAGAACTGGTGCAGCCCACGGACGTCGGGAAGGACGACCATCCCGGCTCCCGTCGGGCGCGACGCGCGCGCGTAGTAGGCGGCGAACTCAGTTCCGTCGGACGAGGTGAGGGTCAGGTCGCCGTGGTCCGCGGCGGCGCCGCCCACCGGCGGCAGGGGCGGCCGC
The DNA here is from genome assembly GCA_005879675.1 of Chloroflexota bacterium. Taxonomy (GTDB): domain Bacteria; phylum Chloroflexota; class Dormibacteria; order Dormibacterales; family Dormibacteraceae; genus 40CM-4-65-16. Next base: position 120 of record VBJE01000155.1, on the reverse strand, counting down.
GCATCATCCGAATAGCACATGCCCCGATTGTCCCTTAGTCTGGAAACCGAGTGAAAATCGAGAGCCCGGCTTTCACCCTCGACGACGTCAGGACCTTCATGTCCACATACCTCGACCGCG
>VBJE01000017.1:525-19273 GCA_005879675.1 Chloroflexota bacterium | reverse complement strand
CCTCGCCAAGCGCTGCCAGCTCGCCGTTCGCGCGCAGAACGTCGAGCCTTTCGCGGCTATTCATTGGGCGCCGATGGGGAACGTGCCTTCGCCGACGCCCCCGCTGAACGCGAGCCGCATTCCTGGCGCGACTCGATGCAGGAGCCGCATCGCGCCGAGGTTGTCGCCCTGCACGTCGACGGAGAAGGCCTGGATTCCGTGAGCCGCGGCCCCGTCCGCGAGGGCGGCGATCAACCGCGTGCCGATGCCCTGCCCTTGCCACGCGTCCGCGACCACGATCGCCATATCGGCCGCCACCGCGCCGGGCCGGCGCGAGTACTGCGCCACCGCGACCACCTCGCCGGCCTCGATCGCCGCGACCGCCGCCCGCTCCATCCCGTCGACCCGCAACAGCGCGCTCGCGAAACGGTCGGCGCTCTGGACCGGGGTGAAGAAGCGCCGGTACAGCGATTCCCGCGAGAGCCTCGCGAAGAGCCGGCCGACGAGCGGTTCGTCACCCGGCTCGAGCCGCGCCAGGCCGGGACAACCCCTCCTCGCCGCCTCGATCTCAACCATCGCCAGCCTCCTGCAAACTAATAGCACGACCGGTCGTTCAATGCGAATAATAACCGACCGGTCGTGCTAATATCAAGCGGCAAATGGCGATCGCCCAACCGGCCGAGCCAACCGACCGGCGCCGGATCCGGGGCCTGAAGACCCGCCAGGCCATCCTCGACCACGCCGCGCGGGTCGGCTCGGCGGAGGGCCTGGACGCCGTCTCGCTGCAGCGCCTGGCCGACGACCTCGGCATCAGCAAGAGCGGCCTGTTCGCCCACTTCGGCTCCAAAGAGGAGCTGCACCTGGCGACCATCGACGCCGCGGCTCAGATCTTCGCCGACCAGGTGATCCGCCCCGCCCTGGCCCAGCCGCGCGGCCTGGGCCGAGTCTGGGCACTGTGCGACTCGTGGTTCTCCTACCTCGAGCGCGGTGTCTTTACAGGCGGTTGCTTCTTCTGGGCCGTCGCCGAGGAGTACGACAGCAGGCGCGCCGGGCCGGTCCGGGATTCGGTCCTCGAGAAGAAGGCCTACTGGTCCTACAGCCTCAAGCGGGCGGTCACGGAAGCCCAGCAGGCGGGGGAGATCGACTCCGCCGCCGACCCCGAGCAGCTCGCCTGGGAGCTCGACAGCCTGATGGGCGGCGCGAACAGCGGGTTCAAGAGCGGCGACGGTTTGCTGGCGCTCGAGCGCGGGCGACGTGCGATCCGCGAACGGCTGACGCGCGCGGCCACGTCGACGGCGAAGCCTCCGGGATAACCGCTCCTGGCTAGTGGGAGCGGCCGCGGACCATGACCAGCGCGGCCATCCACAGCATCGCGCCGCTGATCAGCAGCACCCACATGGTCCAGGGGATGACCGTGAACTCGACCAGCGCGCCGAAGATGCACATGGCGGCCGCGCCCGCGAGCAGGAACGACCCCGGCAGCAGCAACCACGCCGAGTACCAGGGCGGCTGCACCATGTCGCCGCGGTAGAGGATGTGGCCGGCGCCGAAGACGAGCACCGCGGTCAGCAACGCCGGGCCGGTCAGGCTGAACGCCCAGCTCATGCCCACCTCGCCGGTCGTGGCCGCGACCACCGGCTGAACACCCGCCATCGCGAGCCCGGCCGCGACGGCAAACGCGACGAGCCTCAGCATCGCGCTTGGGTGCGGCACGTTCAACATGAAATTTTGACCAGCGCCACGCGTGATTCCCCCGGTTAGTCCCAAATCACAAACGCGCCGCCACGAGGCGCAACCCGATCAGGCGATGGCGATCAGGACGTGGTTCTGGCTCGCGGTCTCGATCGCCCCCGGGTAGCGTTGGCGGAGCATGGCGACCGCGTCGCGGCGGAAGCCGTCGCGCCGGCTGTCGTCGACCCCTTCCAGGCGCGCGGCGAAGTCCCACCAGCTGGTCGCGAGGTCGACGAGCTGCTGGGCCGACGCCCACACCACCTTCTCTTCCACCACCTCCACGTCGGCGCGTGCAAATCCCGCGGATCGCGCGGCGGCGCCGAAGGCATCCACATCGCCGAGGGCGGCCTGAGTCGGCTTGTTGTCCGAGGGACGCGGCGGCGGGGCTGGAAGCCAGGTGGCCGCGGACTTCTCCAGCAGCTCCCACGCCTCCTGCCTCCGGCCGCCCAGCGGCACGCTGGCGGCAAACCTCGACCCCGGGCGGAGAACGCGCCGCGCCTCCACCAGCGCACGATCCAGGTCAGGGACGAACTGCAGCCCGTGCCCGCAGGCGGCGGCGTCGAATGACCCGTCCGGAAACGACAGGTGCTCGATGTCCATCACCTCGAAGCGGGCGTTGGGGATCCGCCGCGCCTGCGCGCGCTCGAGCATCCCCGGCGCCAGGTCGACGCCGACCACCTCGCCGCCGGGAGCCACCATCGCCGCCAGGGGGCCGGTCAGCGTGCCGGGACCGCAGGCGAGGTCGAGGATGCGCATTCCCGGTCGCGCCTGGACGAGGTCGATCACTCGCTGCCGGCCGCGCGCCTCGCCCCGCGACATGATGTCGTCCATGCGCCTCTCGTAGGCCGCGGCGTGGCGGCTGAAGATGGACGGAAAGACCTCCTTCGACTTCACTTCCAGGACCGTTCCAGCCATGCGGCCGCGCGCAGCGTCTCGGAGTTGCCGCGGCCGACCACCTGGATGCCGACGGGGAGGCCATGCACCGGAGCGGGTATCACGGCCGCCGGTTGGTGGGTGGTGTTGAAGGGACGGGTGAAGCGCGAGAGCGGCTCCCGCACCTCGGGGCCCGCCTCGACCGGCGGCGCCACGATCGCGGTGGCGGGGAGAACGAGGGCGTCGACTTCACTCAGCGCCTGGTTGGCCGCCGCGCCAAGCTTCCGGCGTTCGGCGAAGGCCTTCTCGTATTCGTCCGGAGAGACTTCGAAGCCGCGGCGGATCAGACGCAGCACGTCGTCGCCGTACTTCTCCGGCGACTCCGCCGCCCAGCGGCGGTGGTAAGCCGCGGCCTCGAAGAGGAGGATCGTCAGGCCGACCTCGAACAGCGCTCCCCGGTCGAGGAAATCGACCTGTCGAAGCCCGCGCGAGACCTGCGCCCATGCGGCCGCGGTCGGGGGGTCGAGGTCGGTGACCCAGCCGCGTGGCACCGCCAGGCGCGGCCTCGCGAGACGGTCGAGCGAGATCTGCTCCCCGGACATCACGGCGTAAGCCCGGACCGTGGTGGCGACGTCGGGCGCGATCGGGCCGAGCGTGTCCAGAGACTTGCTCAACGGGATGACGCCGCCGATGTCGATGCTGCCGTAAGCCGGCTTGAAACCGGCGACGCCGCACAGCGACGCCGGGATGCGGATCGATCCGCCCGTGTCGCTGCCGATCGCCCAGTCGCACATCCCGGCGGCGACCGCCGCCGCCGAGCCGCCCGAAGAGCCTCCTGCCACCCGGCTCGGGTCGCGCGGATTGCGGGCGGTGCCGTAGTGCGGGTTGATGTTGGTGACGCCGTAGGCGAACTCGTGCAGGTTGGCCTTGCCGACGATCACGCACCCCGCTTGCCTCAGCCGCCGGATCACCGGGGCATCCCTGGCGGCGGGGACGTTGGGGAGGATGATCCCGCCCGCCGTGGTCACCATGCCCTTCACGTCGACCAGGTCCTTGACCGCGACCCTGTCTCCGGGGCCCTGCTCGTCCGAGCGGGAGATGAATGCGTTCAGCTCCACAAGACCCATTGTCGGGTTTGTACCTGGCCCAATCGGGGCCGCAGCGCTATCCTTGCCCGCTGATGTCAAGCCCGACAGCGGGTGCGCTCGGGGCGAACCTCTCGTGGAGCAAGGTCGACGTGCTGACCTCGTTCCAGCGCCTCAGCGCCGAGATCCAGGTCCGCGGCGGCCGCCTGCGGGAGACGATCAACGACCCCGAGCCCCTTTTCCACATGCGGAACGTCAGCGCCGAGCCGCTCGTCCCCGGGGCCGTGCCGCTGAGCGGAGTTCCGGAAGGCCTTTTCAACAAGGACTTCGTCGGCGGCATCCGGACGATCGAGCCGGAGCCGGCGCCGCCGGACCTGGTCGCGGAGATGATCCGCCGCTACGTCATGTTCCAGGCGACGACTTTCATGGTCACCGGTGCGGCTGAGTTCCCCAAGGCGACCGAGCCGTCGATGCACACCGAGATCCTGATGAAGTCGCGCTTCTTCGCCATGATCGACGTCACGATCACGATCTTCGGCGTCAACGGCAAGAGCTGGACCCAGCCGAACATCTGGGTCAACCGCGACCTGATGCTGGCGGTGTTCTTAGGCTGAGCGTCGTCCGAAGAGCCGCGCGACGCGGAGCTTCACCAGGTGCCAGAACAGCGCGAAGGCGCTCACCGGCTTGGCGGTCTGCGGAGCAGGCGCAGGGGTGGACCGCGCCACCGCCGCGCTGACGTCGTCGTCCGGGACGGGTTCCTCCGCGGCCTCCACGTTGGCCTGGATGCAGGCGGCCATGTCGTGGATCAGCCGCTTCGACACGTCCTCCATGACCCCGCGCCCGAACTGGGCCACCCGGCCGGCCACGTGGTACTCGGTCACGATCTCGACCAGCGAGCCCTCGCCCGCGGTCTGCACCTTCATGTTCGCGGAGGCCCGCGCCGAGCCCGGGCCGGTCGTCTCCCTGCCCTCCGCGGTCAGGGTCGCCGTCCGCTGCGCGTCGTCGCGCTCGGAGATGCGCGCCGTCCCGCTGTAGGCCACGGTGATCGGGCCGACCTTGACCTTGACCTTGCCCTTGAAGGTCGTCGGATCGACGACCTCTGAGAGCTCCGCCCCCGGGACGCACCCGACGACCTTGTTGATGTCCAGGAGATAGGCGAACACCTTGTCGGGCGGTGCGCCCACCTGAAAGGAATTCTCCAGTTGCATTTCTCGGCTAAAAGTAGCGCAATAGAGGGGTTCGTTCAGCGCTGGACCAGCGGTGCCGCCCGCGTACCGCTCCTTGTGGGGATTAGGAGGACCGGATGAAGCTAAAGGTCGCTACCACCGTCAACGGCCGCAGGCACGAGCATGAGGTCGAGCCTCGCCTTCTGCTCGCACGAGCCAGTGCGGCGCCTGCACGATCCTGGTCGACGGCAAGGCGGTGAAGAGCTGCACGATGTTCGCCGTCCAGGCCGAGGGCAAGAGCCTGACCACGATCGAGGGCATGGCCAAGGGCGAGGAGCTCCACCCGATCCAGCAGGCGTTCTGGGACGAGCACGGCCTGCAATGCGGCTACTGCACCCCGGGTTTCATCATGGCCGCGGCGTACCTCCTGGCGCAGAACCCGAATCCGACCGAGGACGAGATCCGCAAGGGTCTAGAAGGCAACCTCTGCCGGTGTACCGGCTACGTGAACATCATCAAGGCCGTCAAGTCGGCCGCCCAGACGATGAGCGGCGCGGCCGGCAAGAAGGCAACCGTCGCGGCGGGGGGCAACTGAGATGGCGGTCACCCAGTTGGTCGGGGCGAAGATCCACCGCCGCGAAGATCCGCGTCTGATCACCGGCCACGGCCACTACATCGACGACTTCACGCGCCAGGGCGCCGCTTACGCCGCGTTCGTGCGCAGCCCGTTCGCGCACGCGCGCATCAAGAGAATCGACATCACCGACGCCAGCAAGGCGCCGGGTGTGGTCGGGGTGTTCACGGCGCGCGACTTCAAAGGCCAACTCGCGGGCACGCACCCCGCGGCCCCGGCGTTCGTGGCCGAGAAGAAGTACATCCCTGAGCGCTTTCCGATCGCTGAGAAAGAGGTCTGCTACCAGGGCGAGATCGTGGCGGCGGTGCTTGCCGACAGCAAAGCCCAGGCGGCCGACGCGGCGAACCTCATCCAGGTCGAGTACGACGAGCTCCCGGCGGTGATGGACCTGGAGAAGGCGCTCGACGCGAAGAGCCCGAAGGCTCACGAAGGCGCTGCCGACAACATCAGCTGGGACCTGACCTACACCGGCCCGGAGGTCACCGAGGCCGCCTTCAAGGAGGCCGACGTCGTGGTCAAGGAGCGGATCCTGCAGAACCGGCTCGCGCCGGTGCCGATGGAGCCGCGCGGCGTGCTGGCCGAGTACGAGACCTACGACAAGAAGCTGACCATCTGGATGTCGAGCCAGAACCCGCACTTCATCCGCCTGTTCGTTTCCGGCTCGATGGGATTGAAGGAAAGCCAGGTGCGCGTGATCTCTCCGGACGTCGGCGGCGGTTTCGGCAGCAAGATCAGCCCGTACCCCGAGGACTACCTCGTGCCGGCGCTGTCGCGGCTGTCGGAACGACCGGTGAAGTGGATCGAGACACGCACCGAGTCGATGCAGAACGCGACCCATGGGCGCGGCCAGTTCTACGACGTCGAGGTCGCGGCCAAGAAGGACGGGACGCTGCTGGGCATGCGCATGACCCAGTACCTCGACGTCGGCGCCTACTGCGGCACGTTCAGCGCCTTCCAGGCGTGCGCTTGCCTGATGGCGGGCGGCGCATATAAATGGAAAGGGATCTCGGCGCGGACGATCGGCATCCTCACCAATCGCGTCCCCACCGACCCCTATCGCGGGGCGGGCCGGCCGGAGGCCACGCACCTGGTCGAGCGCATGGTCGACCTGGTCGCCGGGCAGCTGAAGCTGGACCCGGTCGCGATCCGGCGCAAGAACTTCATCCAGCCCAAGGAGTTTCCCTACACCCAGAACTTCGGCCTGGTCGTCGACTCGGGCGACTACGAGAAATCGCTCGACCGCGCGCTGGAGCTCGCGGGCTACGACGAGCTGCGCAAGAAGCAGGCGGACCTGCGCAAGCAGGGCCGCTACTTCGGCATCGGACTGTCGACGTGGATCGAGCTGTGCGGGTTCGGTCCTAGCGCCGCGACCGCGCCGGCCACGGGCGGAATCGCGCTCGTCGAGTCGGCGCAGGTCCGGGTCACCCCGACCGGCTCGGTGATCGTCTATACGGGCACGCACGCGCACGGCCAGGGCCACGAGACGACGTTCAGCCAGATCGTCGCCGACCAGCTGGGCGTGCCTTACGAAAGCGTCGAGCTGCGCCACGGCGACACGGCCGAGGGCACCTCGTTCGGCTACGGCACCTATGGCAGCCGGAGCCTCGCCGTCGGCGGCGTGGCTGTGAGCAAGGCCGTGGGCAAGGTCATCGACAAGGGCAAGAAGCTCGCCGCGCACATGCTTGAGGCGGCCGAAGAAGACATCGTCTTCGAGCGCGGCAGCTTTCACGTCAAGGGCTCGCCTGACAAATCGAAGGCGTTCGGCGAGGTCGCGTTCGCGAGCTACGGCATGAACCTGCCCGAGGGCATGGAGCAGGGGCTGGAAGCGGTCGCGTACTTCGACCCGCCCAATCTCGTGTGGCCGTTCGGCGCGCACGTCGCGGTCGTCGAGATCGACGCCGAAACCGGCCACGTGCAGCTGGAGAAGTACGTCGCGGTGGACGACTGCGGAAACATCATCAACCCGATGATCGTCGACGGCCAGATCCACGGCGGCGTGGCCCAGGCGATCGCGCAGGCGCTCTATGAAGAGGTCGTCTACGACGAGGAAACAGGCCAGCTCAAGACGGGCACGTTGCTCGACTACAGCATTCCTGGCATCGGCGAGATACCTGCCATGAGCCTCGACCACACGGTCACGCCGAGCCCGACCAACGACCTGGGCGTGAAGGGGATCGGCGAGGCCGGCACCATCGCGGCCAGCGCCGCGGTCATCAACGCCGTCTGCGACGCGCTGAGCCCGCTGGGCATCAAGCACGTCGACATGCCCGCGAGTCCAGACCGGCTCTGGAACATGATGAAGGGGGCACGCAAGTGATTCCAGCCGCTTTCGAATACGCCCGTGCCTCCTCGGTGGAGGAGGCATCCAAGCAGCTCGGCAAGTTCGGCGAGGACGCCAAGGTGCTCGCCGGCGGTCACAGCCTCATCCCGCTGATGCGCCTGCGGCTCGCCCAGCCGACCGCCCTGGTGGACATCAACGGCATCAAGGAGCTCGACCACATCAAGGAGGACGGCTCCAAGCTGCGCATCGGGGCGCTCACGCGCCACGTCACGCTTCAGAACTCGAATGTCGTCAAGGACAAGCTGCCGCTGCTCGCCGAGGTGGCAGGTGAGGTTGGCGACAACCAGGTGCGAAACATGGGGACCATCGGCGGTGTGGTCGCCCACGCCGACGCTGCAGGGGACTACCCGACCATCGCGCTGATGCTGGACGCCGAGATCGTCACCAACCGGCGCACGATCGCGGCCAAGGACTTCTTCACGGACATCTTCACCACGCCGCTGGAGGCGGACGAGATCGTCACCGAGGTCGTCTTCCCTGTCGCGAACGGTCCGCACAAGTACATCAAGTTCCGGCGTCGCCTCTTCGATTGGGCGATCGTCGGAGCGGCGGCCCAGAAGATGAATGGTGGCTGGCGCATCGGGCTGACCAACGTGGGCTCGACTCCAGTGCGCGCGAAAGCCGTCGAGGAGGCTCTCCAAAAGGGCGCCAAGCCGGAGGAGGCGGCGCAGCACGCGTCGGACGGCCTCGACCCGGCCGGCGACCTGCGCGCGAGCCCCGAATACAAGAAGCACCTCGCCCGCGTGCTCACCAAGCGGGCGATAAACCAGGCCGAAGGCCGCCAGTAAAGGTTCGGGGAGGCGGGGCCGCGTGGTTCTCGCCTCCTCGTACTCTTTGTCACCGTGAGCGCACCGGCGACGATCGAGGACGTCGAGCGCCGCCTGCGCGAGCGGCGCTACATCGGCGATCGCTCGCTCGCGACCTCGATCTTTCTCGCCCTCAAGCTGGAGAAGCCGCTGTTCATCGAGGGCGAGGCGGGCGTGGGCAAGACCGAAGCGGCCAAGGTCATGGCCGAGGTGCTGGGCGCGAGGCTCATCCGCCTCCAGTGCTACGAGGGGATCGACCTCGCCCATGCCGTCTACGAGTGGAACTACCCGCGCCAGCTGCTGCACATCCGGCTGATGGGTGAGGGCGAGGACCGTCGCGCGGCCGAGCGTGAGATCTTCAGCTCCGAGTTTCTCCTGCGCCGCCCGCTGCTCGACGCGATCGACAACGACGACTCGACGCCGCCCGTGCTGCTGATCGATGAGATCGACCGCTCGGACGAGGAGTTCGAGGCGTTCCTGCTCGAGCTGCTCTCGGACTTCCAGGTCTCGATCCCGGAGATCGGCACCATCAAGGCCCGACAGGTGCCCTTCGTGGTCATCACCTCGAACCGCACCCGCGAGGTGCACGACGCGCTGAAGCGCCGCTGCCTGTACCACTGGATCGACTACCCGGACCTCGACAAGGAGGTCGAGATCGTGCGCGCCCGCGCTCCCGAGGCCGCGGACGGCCTGGCGCGCGAGGTGGCCGCCCTCGTGCAGGGGCTGCGCGGGATGGACCTCTACAAGGTGCCGGGGGTGGCCGAGACGCTCGACTGGGCCCGGTCGCTGGCCGCGCTCGGGGCGACCCGCATAGACCCCGGCCTCGTCAGCGCCACCATGGGCGCGGCGCTGAAGTACCAGGAGGACCTCGACCGCGTGCGCGAGCAGGTGCCCGCGCTCGTCGAGAAGGCGAAGCGTGCCTGAGGCGCCTCGGGTCGACCTGCTGCCCCGATTGGGGGCGTTCGCCAGGCTGCTGCACGACGCGGGCCTCGAGGCAGGGCCGCGCCGGCTGACCGACGCCACGCGCGCCCTGGGATTCATCGACCTGACGCAGCAGGACGATTTCCGGAGCGCGCTGCGGTCCGTGCTCGTCAGTCGCAAGGAGGACATCCCGGTCTTCGAGGCCGCGTTCGACATCTTCTGGGCGCCGCCCGACCCTCGCGCGCCGGCCGGCATCATCCCCGGGCGCACCCGCTCGCTCCCTCTGTCACCCGAGCGCGCGAAGGCGTGGGCCGACGCGCTGGGGCTCAACGCGTCGCGGATGAATCGCGAGCAGAACCCGGACGAGTTCCCGGCGAGCTCCAGCGGTTACAGCGCGGAGGAGCTCCTGCGGCACAAGGACTTCGAGGAGATGACGTGGGCCGAGACCGAGCAGGTAAGGCGTCTCCTCGAGCAGGCGCCGTGGCGGGTGGCAGAGCGGCGCACGCGCAGGCTGCGCCCGTCGCGGGCGGGGCGCATCGACCTGCGGCGCTCGGCGCGCCACGCGATCCGCTCGAGCGGCGAGCTGATGACGCTCTTCCGCCGCAAGCCGCGCGTGCGGCGCCGGCCACTCGTGCTGATCTGCGACGTCAGCGGGTCGATGGAGCGCTACTCGCGCCTGCTGATGATCTTCGCCCACGCGATCGCCAGGCGCGAGGATCTCGAGGCGTTCGTCTTCTCGACACGGCTGACGCGGATCACGCGCCTGCTGCGCCAGCGCGACCTCGACCGCGCGCTCGACTCCGTGAGCAAGGGAGTGCACGACTTCAGCGGCGGGACGCGGATCGGCGACGCGCTTGGCGATTTCAACCGGCGCTGGGCGCGGCGCGTGCTCGGTCACGGCGCGGTGGTGATCATCATCAGCGACGGCTGGGACCGCGGCGATCCCGCCCGCCTGACCGCTGAGCTCATCCACCTCCGCCGCTCGGCGCACCGCCTGATCTGGCTCAACCCCTTGCTCGGCTCAGAAGGCTATGAGCCGTTGACGCGGGGCATGGCGGCCGCGCTCCCACACTGCGACGACTTCCTCGCCGCGCACAACGTCGCTGCGCTCGAGGACCTCGGCCGGCTGCTGGCCGGGCTGGACAGTAGGACCACGCGGTGAGGGAGGTGCTCGACGAGCTCAATCAGTGGACTCGCGAGGGCGAGGAGATCGCCATCGCGACCGTGATCGAGACCTGGGGTTCGAGCCCTAGACCGCTGGGCTCGAAGATGGTCGTGACCCGCTCGGGCAAGATGGCCGGCTCCGTGTCCAACGGCTGCATCGAGGGCGCGGTCTTCGACGAAGCGCAGAAGGTCCTGAAGAGCGGCAAGCCGAAGATCGCCGCGTTCGGCGTCGCCGACGACGTGGCTTTCGAAGTCGGGCTAGCGTGCGGCGGCCACATCGAGGTCTTCATCGAGCCGATGTCCGGGCTGCACGCGATGGTCATCGAGCGATTGCGGCGAAACCAGCCGGTGACGCTGCGTACGAACCTCGTCACCGGCGAAGCCGACGTGGTCGAGAACTGGACGCCTGCGGCCTCCGAGCTCGCGCATCGCGAAGGCGACGTCTTCGTCGAGCCTTACCGCCGGTCGGCTCACCTGGTCATCATCGGTGCGATCCACATCGCGATCCCGCTCCACCGCCTGGCGAAGCTGATGGGCTACCGCGTCACCGTGATCGACGCGCGCGCGAAGTTCGCGTCGAGGGACCGTTTTCCGGAGGCGGACGAGCTGATCGTCGCGTGGCCTGACGAGGCGATGAGCAAGATCACCGTCGACAACTCCACCTACGTCGTCATCCTCACGCACGACCCCAAGTTCGACCTGCCGGCGCTGCGCTCGGTCCTCAGGAAACCAGCGGGCTATGTCGGCGCGATCGGCAGCCGGAAGACCAACGCCAATCGTTTCGACGCGCTGCGCCAAGAGGGATTCACGGAAGAGGAGATCTCGCGCGTGCATGGGCCGATCGGGCTCGACCTGGGCAGCCGGGGGGCGGAAGAAACGGCGCTTGGCATCCTGGCCGAGGTCACCGCGGTGCGATTCGGAGGTACGGGCGCCTCCATGAAGGCGGTTCGGACCTAGCCCCTCCGGCCGCTTGGGCGCCCCCACGCCTCCGGCGTGGGGACCCCGGAAGGTGAATGGGGAGGAGGAGCTTACTTGTGCTTGTGGCGGAAGCGGCGGGCCTTCTCTCGGTTGCCGCAGGAGGCCATCGTGCACCAGCGGCTGGAGTGGTTCCGGGAGCGGTCGTAGAAGGCCCAGCGGCAGGGGTCTGAGCTGCATAGCTTCAGGCGCTCCCAGTCCGGGGCCTGCATCGCCGAGTAGAGCGTGGCCACCAGACGCCCCAGCGCGCCCACGGCCCCCGCGGCTTCCGGCTCGAGCCGTGGCTTGCCGCCGCGGCCGAAGCGCATCCGCAGCCGGCTCGCCACAGCCGCCTCGTTGAGAGTCGCGATGTCGACCGGGTAGACCTTCAAGCCGGTGTTGCCGCCGATCACGCCGCGCATGGCCTCGCGCACCGCGAGCGCGTGCTTGAGGTCGGACTCGTCCACGGGCTGGCCGGTGTCCATCAGGCCATTTGCAACCAGCCAGGCCTGGAGCGTGTTTGGGTCGGTGAGCTCCTCCTTGCCGGGCATCAGGTCGACGGTGTTGACGAATGCCTGGACGAGGCCAAGCTCTCCGGCCGCTGTCTCGCGTTCAGCCATCGGCGATCAGTTTACCCATAACCATAAAACTAGCAACATAGGTTATAATAACTGGCGTAGGCGAGTGATCGGTTAGTGGAGGTGACGAGATGAACCCGTACGTGAACGAGGACGTGATGTGGCAGCGTCTCAAGGACCTGCAGATGGAGGCGGAAAACCGCCGGCTGTACGGCCCGCGCGCGCCGGGCACGCTGGACGTGCTGCGGCTGCTCGGACGGGGTGCCTGGCTGCTGGCCGGCCTGGCGATGCGACGCGCGCCGCGCCGCAACTGGATCGAAGCACCCAGGGGCGAGAAGAGCTCGCGCGTCGCCTAGGCGGCGAGCCTCTTCAGGATCCCGACCTGCTCGGCGTCGGGCCCGCCACCCGCGCCCGGCACCTCGAGGATGAAGGGCAGGTTGGCGAACCGTGGCTCATGCAGCAGCGCGCGAAACCCTTCCTCGCCGATCTGGCCATCACCGATGTTCGCGTGCCGGTCGCGATTGGACGCGAGGCCGGTGACGGAGTCGTTGCAGTGGATCACCTCCACCTTCTTCATGCCGACGACGCGGTCCAGCTCGTCGACGGTCTTCTTCACCTCCGCGGCGTTGCGTTCGTCGTAGCCCGAGGCAAAGGCGTGGCATGTGTCGAAGCACACGGAGACACGCTGATCGCCGTCGAGCGCGCTGAGCATCTGCGCGATCTCCTCGAATCGCGCGCCGACGCAGCCACCGAGCCCGGCGTTGTTCTCGATCAGCAGCCGGGCGTGTTTCGGGTCGGCGCGCTCGAGCACATGGCGGATGTGCTCGGTGATGGACGGCAGCCTCGCCTCGAAGCCCGCGCCCTTGTGCGATCCCGTATGGAAGATCACGCCGTCCACGCCCAGGTCGTCCGCGGCCTTGAGGTATCCGGCGAGCGTGCTTTCCGAGCGCTGGCGCAGCGTCGAGTCGTCGCCCGCCAGGTTGATGAGGTACACGGCGTGAAAGTAGAACGGCGGGTGGCCATGCTTCGCGGCCGCCTCCTTGAAAGTCGCGATCCGGTTTTCGTCGAGCTTGGGCGACCCCCAGAAGCCGGGGGGCGTAGGGTGAACCTGTATGGCCTCCGCCCCCATCGCTTTGGCGCGCTCGTACGCCAGGTGCAGCCCGCCCGAGGAGTCGACGTGAGCACCAAGAATCGGCATTCAGGAGAGAGTAAGCCGGGTTCCTTCTGGCATGCTGAGCCGGCTTTGTCGGTGTTCGTGATGGGGGACCTCGACCTCGCCGTCCGCGGCCGCACCTACCGCGAGCCGGAGGGCCGGCATTCGATGGTCGTGCGCGGTCGCGACCTCGACGCGGGCTTGCAGCACCTCATCGCCCGCACCGACTGCCGGTCGGTCGCCATCGTCGGCCTGCCGGAGCAGGTCCCTGACATCTCGCCGCTCGTCGGGCGCAGGCTTCTGCTCGTCGACGGCGACAGCGGACGGCTGCGCGACTTCGCCGAGACGGCCATCCGCGCCGGCATCGAGGTGGAGTGGGTTCGCTCCACGCGCCCGCCGTTCGAGCGCCTGGCCGCGGCGCTTCTGCCGGTGGGGGGCATCGTCCTCGCCGCCGGGCGCAGCTCGCGCATGCCCGGCTCGCAGAAGCTGCTGCTCGACATCGACGGCGTGCCGATGGTGCGTCACGTTTTCGAGGCGGCGTCCGAAGGTGGATGCCACCAGACGGTCGTCGTCTACGCGGAAGACGACGTGAAGCGCGCGATCAACGGCCGCGCCGAGCTCGTCTTCAACCCGGACGCGGCGACAGGGATGGCATCGTCGCTGCAGGTGGGACTGAAGGCGCTGCGACCCGAGATCGAGGCGGCGGTGATCCTCCTCGGCGACCAGCCGCTCGTGGGCTCCCGGACGATCGCGACATTGCTCAGGGCCTGGCGTCGCGAGGGCTCGCGGCCGGCGGTCGCGGTCGCGCAGGATGACGGATGGGCCCCACCGGTCGTCCTCGCGCGCGACATGTGGGACGAGCTGTTCGCCCTCAAGGGCGACGCGGGCGCGCGACAGGTGCTGCACGGGAGGCCGGAGCTGGTCGATGTGATCCCCGCGCCCGGGCGGCCCGACGACATCGACACGCCTGAGGACTACGCCAAGATCGTCCGTCTGTTTCCGCGCAAGAAGCCCCGCCAGCACGTCTAGCGCTGCGCGCGCGCCATCCGGCGTAGCATCAGCAATGGTGCTAGTGATCGCTCTAGGAGTGATGACTTGAAAGATCAGCCGACATCCGCCTGGACGCGCTCGGGCGAGTACGAGGACATCCTCTACGACACCTGGGACGGAATCGCCAGGATCACGATCAACCGCCCCGAGGTGCGCAACGCGTTCCGCCCCCAGACCGTGGTCGAGATGGCCAGAGCCTTCGAGGTCGCGCGCGACGATCCCGCGGTCGGGGTGATCATCCTGACCGGCGCGGGCACCGAGGCTTTCTGCTCGGGCGGCGACCAGCGCGTGCGGGGCGACGACGGCTACGTCGACGCGCAGGGCGTGGGACGGCTCAACGTCCTCGACCTCCAGGTCCAGATCCGCCGCCTGCCCAAGCCGGTGGTGGCGATGGTGGCGGGCTACGCCATCGGTGGCGGCCACGTCCTGCACGTGGTGTGCGACCTCACGATCGCCGCCGACAATGCGCGCTTCGGCCAGACCGGGCCGCGGGTCGGCAGCTTCGACGGCGGCTACGGCGCTGGACTGCTGGCGCGCATCGTCGGCCAGAAGAAGGCGCGAGAGATCTGGTTTCTCTGCGAGCAGTACGACGCCCAGCAGGCGCTCGACATGGGTCTCGTCAACAAGGTCGTGCCGCTTGCCGACCTGGAGAAGGAGACCGTGGCGTGGTGCCGCCAGATGCTCGAGCTCAGCCCGCTGGCGCTGCGCATGCTGAAGGCCGGCCTCAACGCGGCCGACGACGGCCTCGCCGGCATTCAGCAGCTGGCCGGCGACGCGACGCTCCTCTACTACCTGAGCGAAGAGGCGCAGGAGGGGCGGGACGCGTACGTGCAGAAACGAAAACCCAACTTCGCCAAGTTCCCCAAGCGACCCTGACCATGCCGGGCGCCGGGCGCGTGTGGTGGTCGGCGGTCCGGCCCGCCACGCTCGCGGCGTCGGTGGCGCCGGTGCTGGCCGGGACGGCGGTGGCGATCCATCAAGGGGGCGCGCGATGGGGCGCGGGGATCGCGGCCCTTGTGGTTGCGCTGGCGATGCAGCTGGGCGTCAACTTCGCCAACGACTACTCGGACCACGTGCGCGGCGCCGACGCCTCGCGGGTCGGCCCGCTGCGCGCGGCTTCCTCGGGAGTCGTGTCACCCGCGCAGGTCCGCCTGGCGGCGATCGCTGCGTTTGCGCTGGCGGCGATCGTCGGCGTGGCGCTGAGCCTCGCGGTCGACTGGCGCCTGCTTTTCGTCGGCGCGGCATGCCTGCTCGCGGGCTGGCTGTACACGGGCGGACCGCGACCCTACGGCTACCTGGGGCTGGGCGAGGTGTTCGTGTTCGTTTTCTTCGGGCTGGTCGCCACGGTCGGCACCGCCTACGTGGAGACCGGGCGCGTCACCACGCTGGCGGTCCTGATGGGATGCGGGATCGGTTTCCTCGCGACCGCCATCCTCGTCCTCAACAACCTGCGCGACATCGAAACGGACGAGGCGGCGGGCAAGCGGACGCTGGCCACCCTGATCGGCCGCGGGCCGACGCGCGTGCTCCTGCTCGTCCTCGTGTGCGCGGCGTTCGCCGTCCCGATCGTCATCTTCACGACCGGGCTCGCGAGCGTGACGGTGATGGCGATGCACTTCGGCATCCCCATCGCGTCCATGCCGGTGCGCACCGCGTTCGCGACCACCTCGCCGCCGAAGCTCGTGCAGGCGCTGAAGCGCATGGCGTCGGCCGAGCTCGCCTATGCGCTGCTTTTCACGCTGGGGATCCTGCTGTGAGGATCGCGGCCACGCGTCCGGCCGACGTCGCGCGCGAGGTCGAGGACCTGCTGCGCGCCGGACATCGGGCCTTCGTCGTCGTGCCCATCGACCATGGCGGGATGCTGGACCAGGAGCGACTCGGCGCCGCGCGCTACGCGGCGGGCCTTCACTCGAGCGTGGAGCTGGAGGCCGAGGCGCCGACCGCTCTCGCCATGGCGAGGTGAGAGGCCAGCACCCGGGCAAAGGCGTCGGGCCGTTCCTGGTGTACGGCGTGCCCGGCGCGAGGAACGATCTCGTACCGTCCGTTCGGCGCGGTCGACGCCAGCCTGCGCGCCGAGGCCACGTATCCGTGGTCGAGCTGGCCCGCCACGAACGTGCACGGCACCGTGACCTGCGCGAGCTGCTCCCAGACCGGTCTCATCGCGCCCGCCCCCATGCCCCGCAGAGAGCAGGCGAGACCGGCGACGTGGTTCTGCAGGCGCTCGGCCCTGACCTGGGCGACGTACGACGGTCCCCGGCGCTCGAGGCCCGCGAACAGCGGCAGGGAGCCCCAGTAGTTCACGAACGATTCGAGCCCGTCCTTCTCGATGCGCGCGGCGAGCGCCTCGTCGCCTCTGCGCCGTCCCTCGCGCGCGTCCTCGTCGAGGCCGGCGTGGGCGCCCACGGTCAGGACGGAAAGCAGCCGTTCGGGCCGCCTGGCCGCGACGTGGAGCGCCAGGCGTCCGCCCATCGAGTAGCCCACCAGGTGGGTCCGCTCCACGCCGAGCTCGTCCCAGAGCTCGATGAGGTCTTGGGTGCAGGCATCCATCGAGCAGGGCGCCTCATGGCGCACCTGCGTTTCGCCGTGGCCGCGGAGGTCGGGCACGATCCACTTCCAGCCCGGGGGCATCTTGGCGATGAGCTCGCGCCAGCTCCGTCCGGCCTGGGTGAAGCCGTGGAGGAGCGTCACCGGCGCGCCGTCGCCGGCGACAAAGTAGCTCAGCCTGACGTCCTCACGCTCCAGAATCACGATCGATGTCCTATCCCAGAGGGCCGAAGCGTATACGCGGCATGGGCGGCCGGAGCCAAGGAGACGACGAGCACGCGAGGGAGCGCATCCCGTAGATGCGTGACCGAGCGCGCGCAGGAGCCGACGCAGGCTTCAGCGCCGAAGGCGCCCGGCCGCTCAGGCCAGCGGAGACGCGAGGCACTTCTGGGATGGGACATCTAATCCTATGGCCGACGTAACACAGTCGTTTGCCGCGACCTTCGTCGACGAGCTCGCGGTCCAGGGCGTGGAGTTCGCCTGTGTCTCGCCGGGGTCGCGCTCGGCCCCCATCGCCATGGCGCTGCAGCGTCATCCCCGCATCAAGGTCCTCGTCCATATCGACGAGCGGTGCGGCTCTTTCTTTGCTGTCGGCCTCGGCAAGGCCAGCGGCAAGCCGGCCGTCGTGCTCTCGACCTCCGGCACAGCCGCGGCGGAGTTCCATGCCGCGGTCGTCGAAGCCTCGTACTCCCGCACGCCGCTCATCGTCCTGACGGCCGACCGGCCCCCCGAGCTCCAGGGGGTGGGGGCGAACCAGGCGATCGACCAGCACCACCTGTACGGGAGCGCGCCGAGGTGGTTCTTCGACCCCGGCGTGCCGGTCGAGGTCCCGAACGCGGCGCGTCTGTGGCGGCGGCTGGCGGCGCGCGCAGTGGCGGAGGCGGCCTCCGGCCCGGTGCACCTGAACCTTCCGTTTCGGGAGCCGCTGGTAGGACCGCCTGGGGAGATTCCCTCCGCCGAGGGCGCCCCGGCGCAGTCCGCCACCCGCGGGCGCATTCTGCCCAGCCAGGCGCAGGTGGCGTCGCTCGCGTCGGCGCTGCAGCGGGCGCAGCGGCCGCTGGTCGTCGCGGGCGAGCTGCGCGACGGCGAGCGACTGGCGCCGGCGCTGCATCGCCTCGGGCTTCCGGTGCTTGCCGAGCCGACGTCGCAGCTGCGGCGGGCGGAAACCGGCCCGGTCGTCGAGTCGTACGAGGCCCTGACGCCGACCTCGCGGGTGCTCAACCGCTGGCTTGCGGCCGCCGCGGCGCCGACGTTCCTGGTTGACCCCGACCACGCCTGGCGGGACCAGGACCAGGTCGCCACCAACGTGCTGGCGTGCGAGCCACAGCCGCTCCTCGAGGCCTTGCCGCCGGTGGACCGCTCGGCGTGGCGCGAGCAGTGGATCAGCGCCGGCAAGCGCGCCGCCGCCGCGATCGCCGCCACCCTGGTGTCGACGCCGCTGCACGAGGGCCACGTGGTCAAGGCACTGGCCAATCGGATGCCGGACCCGGGCAGTCTCTTCATCGGCTCGAGCATGCCCATCCGCGCGGCCGACAGCTTCTGGCCGCCGGCGAGGCCGGCGCAGCGCTTCTTCGCCAACCGGGGAGCGAGTGGGATCGACGGATTGGTGTCGAGCGGCCTGGGCGTGGCCACCGCGCGCAACCCGGCGCCGACGGTGCTGCTCCTCGGCGACCTCTCCCTGTACCACGACATGAACGGACTGTGGGCACTTACCCGTCATGGCATCCGGGCCACGCTCATCGTCTGCGACAACAACGGCGGAGGGGTTT
>VBJE01000017.1:0-452 GCA_005879675.1 Chloroflexota bacterium | reverse complement strand
GGCGCGCCTCTACGGCCTCGTGTACAGCCCCGTCGTGGACCGTTCCGGGCTCGAGCCCGCGATCGCCGACGCGATCGCCGCACCGACGCCGACCATGGTGGTGGTGAGGATGAAGCGCGAGGACAGCGTCACCGGTCACCGCCTGTGCTGGGAGGCCGCCGCCTCGGCGCTGAAGAGTTAGGTTTCGAGCAGAAACTCGAGCACCACGCGGTTGAACTCGTCAGGGTGCTCTAGGTTGGGCAGGTGCGCCGCGTCGTGGATCACCGCCTTGCGCGCGTGCGGAACCTTCTCCATCAGCACCTCCACGGCGTCGAAGATCGGCGGCGCGTCCTCGTCGCCGACCACGACCAGCGTCGGCGCGGTGATCTCATGAAGCCGCTCGATCGCCGGCGGGTCGAGATGCTCGATGGGCGCGCTCTTGAAGTCGCTGTCGAAGTTGCCGCCGTTCATCT
>VBJE01000032.1 GCA_005879675.1 Chloroflexota bacterium | reverse complement strand
GCCCCTCAGCGCGGTCGCTCATGCCGATCAGGACGCCGTCGCCTTCGGGGTGAAAGTAGAGCGAGGACTGGAAGTCCACCGTCATCGGGCTGTCGCGTGGCACCGCCGCGAAGGTGCCTGTGACGGCCACGTGCCGGCGATAAGGCAGGACCGGGATCTCCAGGCCCGCCATGCGACCGATCGACGACGACCACGCGCCCGCGCAGTTGAAGAGGAGGCGCGTGGCCACGTCTCCCTTCGTCGTGCGAACCCCCTGCACGCGACCACCGGCGACGTCGACACCGACCATCTCGACGCCTTCACGCAGGCGCGCGCCGTGGCGGCGCGCCGCCGACGCGTAGCCGGAGGTGACGTCAGCCGGGCTTGCGATCCCATCCGACGGGCAGAAAGTGCAGCCGAGCACGTCGTCGACGTTGAGCACCGGCACCATCCTCGCGGCCTCCGCGGTGTCGACCCAGCGCGCCTCGGACAGGCCGACGCGGTGCCACATCTCCATGTTGTGGCGGAAGTCCTCGACGTGCTGCGGCAGCGTGAGCACGAACAGGTAGCCGATCTGGCGGAAGTCCGCCGCATGTCCCGTCTCTTCCGTGAACCCCTTGAACATCCGCACCGACATTCGCTGGAGCCGCACGTTCGCCTCCATCGAAAACTGCTGGCGCACCCCGCCGGCGCATTTGCCGGTGGACTGGGAGCCGAGCGTCTCGCGCTCGAGCAAGAGAACGTCGACCTTTCGCTTTGCCAGCTGGTAGGCGAGGGCGCAGCCCATGATGCCGCCGCCCGCGATGACTACGTCAGCGCTTTCCACGCAGCTCGGGTAGGTGGGCTGCTCGCGCGCTCTTCACCATGCCCCAGACCTCGAAGATGAGCTTCAGGGCCGCGAAGGTGGTGATGTCTCCGTTGTCGAACGGCGGCGAAACCTCGACGATGTCGAAGCCGACGACCTGCGCACGCTCAGTCGCCCCGCGCAACAGCTCGAGCGCCTGTCGCGAGGACAGGCCACCGGATGACGGGATCTCGGTTCCGGGCGCGAAAGCGGGGTCGAGCACGTCGATGTCGAACGAGACATGGACCTTCTGACCCTCGAGCCTCTCCGCGATCTTGCGCGCGGCCGCCGGCAGGTCGCGCGCGATCTCCGCCGCCGAGACGAGCAGCATGCGGTTGGCGGCGATGAACTCGAGCTCTTCGGGGTCGTAGTCGCGCCCGCCGGCGATCACGACCCGCGATGGCTCGATCCCCGACGCGTCGAGCGCCCGGCGCAGGGCGCAGCCGCACGTCCAGTGCCCGCCCCGCGAGAAATCGCAGAGGTCGGGGTGGGCGTCGACCCACAGGACGTAGAGCCCGGGGTGGCGCCGCACCTCGGCGGCCAGCGTCGAGATGGCGGTGCAGTGGTCGCCGCCCAGCACCGTCAGGAACGCCTCTGGCGGCACCTCGGCGAGTCGCTGCATCGGGCCCATCCAGCCGGCCTCGATGTCAGCGCCCGCGTCGAGGTCGCCCAGGTCCTGGACTCGCAGGCCGGTAAGCAGATGGCCTTCCTCGGTGACGGGGGGCATGGCGGCGGAAAGCTGCCGGATGCGCTGCGGCGCGAGCGCCGCGCCCTTGCGATAGACGGCCGAGCCGTCGTAGGCGATGCCAGCGATGACAACGTCAGGCGCGGATCCACCTACCAACCCGCCCCATGGGCGCAGACCGTCCAGGTTCACGAGACCACCCTCCTCTCCGGCACCTTGAGGATGCTAAGCGACCCGACGACGAACCAGACCACGAAGATGCCGAAGACGACGGGGAATCCTCCGGGCAGGCCGAGGATCGGCTGTCCGCGGTTGAACAGGTCGAGCAGCGGGCCACCGAAGGCGACGGCCATGATGCCCGCCCCCGCGGTGGCGATGTTCGAGAAGCCCATGTAGAGGCCGCCCTCGCGCGCCGGGATGACGTCCTGGATGAAAGCCCAGTCGACGGAGAAGAACACGCCCAGGCCGACGCCGATCACGAGGCCGGTGAGGGTGGCCTGGGCGGCCAGCTCGGGAACCTTGAGGAAAGCCGCCAACGGACCGACGACCCCGTCCGGGAGCCACTGATAGTGGCTGAAGACGAGCACCAGGCTTCCAACGGCGCCGCACAGGCCGGCCGCGAAGATCAAGGGGCGCCGGCCCGTGCGATCGGAGAGCCGCGAAGCCGGCCAGCTCACAAGGGCCGCCACGCCGATCGCGATTCCCAACAGGGTCGAGGCGGCGATCGCCGTGGCCCTGCGGTCGTGGTGGAAGAACACGTTGTCGAAGTAGAAGAAGGCGTAGTTCTGAAGCCCCCCAAAGCCCATGAAGATGAGCAGGCGCGACACCATCAGCCACACGAATGACCGGTTGCGTAGCGGCCCACCGAAGGTCTTGCGCAGCAGCTCGCGCACGTTTTGAAACTGGCTTTCCACCGGCCGGACGCGGTCGGGCACGAGCAGCACCAGCAAACCCGCGCCGACCGTCCCGGCCGCGATGCCGACCAGGTTGGCGACGCCGTAGTAGCCGGAGGCCTCGCCGCGCTGCGTTTCGGGCACGACGTCGGGCAGCAGGCCCTGGTACGGAGCCTGCGCCGTGTTGGAGGCGAACTGGAGCAGGAAGTAGAAGACGACGACCCACCAGTAGCTCCCGGCCAGCGCGATCCCCGCCAGGAACAGCAGGTCGCCCAGCGTCCCCGCCACGATGAAGGGGCGCCGGCGGCCCCACCGCGTCTGGGCGCGGTCGGAGATGCCGCCCACGATTGGCTGCCACACGATCGCGACCACCGTGCCGAACGACTTGAGGAAGCTGGCGGCGGTGCCTTCGTTCTCTCGTCCGACGAGCTGGATGATCAAGTCGGGGAGGATCAGCGCGGTGAGGCTGTTCCACAGGTATCCGATCGCGATCCAGTACAGCGACAGGACGACGAAGTTGACCGCGCGCAGCCGGGGCGGCGATGCCGCCGTGGTTAGTCCGGCTGGTATGGAGGCAGCGATTTCTTGACCGGGCGGTCTTCCCGGTAGCCCAGGGCGTACTCGCCCTGCAGGATCGTGTGCACCTCGCGGGTGCCCTCGTAGATGATCGGCGCGCGGGCATTGCGCAGGAAGCGCTCCACGGGGTACTCGGCCGAGTAGCCGTACGCGCCGTGCACCTCGACCGCGTCGTGCGCGGCGTTGAAGGCGGCGTCGGTCGCGTACTGCTTGGCCATCGACACCTGGCGCGTGTGGCGCTCTCCTGTGTTCTTCATCCACCCGACCTTGAAATAGAGCAGGCGGCAGATCTCGTAGTCGCGCGACATGCGCGCGATCATCTGCTGCACGAGCTGGTAGCGGCCTATCTCCTGCCCGAACGTCTTGCGCTCGCGCGCGTATTTGACCGACGCGTCGAGGCATGCGCGCACGGTGCCGGTCGCCCCGGCGGCGACTGTGAAGCGGCCGTTGTCGAGGCAGCTCATGGCGATCTTGAAACCGTCGCCCTCGTCGCCGATGCGGTTGGCTTCGGGCACCGCGACGTCGCTCATGAAGATCGACCCGACGTCGCCGGCGCGAATGCCGAGGCGGTCGTGGATCGGTTCGGTGCGCAGCGCCTTGCCGCACGCCTCGCGGTCGAGCATGAACGCGGAGACGCCGCGATGGCCGGCCTCGGTGTCTGTCTTGGCGAAGACGAGCAGGAAGTCAGCGGTGTCCGCGTCGGAGACCCACACCTTCTGTCCGTTGAGCACGTAACCGTCGCCGTGGCGGCGCGCCGTCGACTGCATGGAAGCCACGTCGGAGCCGGCGTTGGGCTCGGTGAGGCCATAGCACGCGAGCTTCTTCCCCGAGGCCATGGGCACGAGCCACTCCTGCTTCTGCTCTTCCGTCCCCCAGGTGTACAGCCCCATGCCGACCAGCCCGACGTGAACCGACAGCACCGTGCGGTAGACCGTGTCCACGTACTCGAGCTCCTCGCAGACGAGCCCGAGGGAGAGGTAGTCCAGCCCGTAGCCGCCGTAACGCTGCGGGAAGCAGACGCCGGGCAGGCCGAGCGAGGAGAGCTTGGCGAAGATCTCGGGGTCGTGACGGCCGGCGCGATCGTTGGCGGCTATCTTCGGCGCGAACTCGCGCGCGCAGAAATCGCGGACCGTGTCGACGAGCTGCTCCTGGTCCGGAGTCAGCGCCAAATCAACCACGGGTCTAAGTTACTTGGTCGGGCTCGGCGTCGGGCAGGCCACCGGCGATGGGGTGGTCTTAGGGGTGGGCGTGGTCTTGGGCGTGGCGGTCGCCTTCGGGGTCGGCGACGGGCATGCGCTGGGGCTGGGGGTCGGCACCGGCTTGAGGTCGCTCGGGCCCACGTGGCCGATGAACGGAAGATGGACTCCGAAGCCGAGGATGAACGGCACGGCGCGCGAGCCGTGCAACTGTGGGGCGAGGAAGTCGCTGTAGATCTGCTCCAGCTGATGGAGGCCGGCGATCGAATCAAGATGCGCGACTTTGTTCTTGGCCGCGGCCGACTTGAGCGCCTCGAGGTCCGACTTCGAGACCAGCACCGCCGTGATGGGGTTGGAAAGGATCTGGCTCTCGAGCTGGTTCACCTGCGTGAGCGTCAGGTTGGCGTTCGCGAGCGCCGGCTTGAACGCGTTGTCGAGCGTCACCAGGGCCGAGACCGCCAGGTAAACGACGACCAGGGTTACGACTCCGTGCACGAAGACGCCCAGCAGGCCGTCGATGCCGCGGATCGCCTCCAGCCGATGGAACATGCCGCCGATGGCCCCGCCGATCGCGCCCAGCACCACGGCGAGGATCAGGGCGACGAACACGGCGAGCACCGGAGTGAGGTGCAGCAGCTTCTGCATCTCATTCGTGTACTGGTCGTGGAAGCGGAAGACCGCGAGCAGGGTGCCGAAGAAGAAGATCTCGGCCATGAGGGGCTGGATCACGCCGCGCTGGTAACCCGTGATGAGGGCGATCACCAGCACGACGACGACCAGGATGTCGATGATCAAAGCGGCCGCAATTCTAGAGGAGAGGCCCTCGGAGCCAGTCAGAACTCCCGTCTTCAGTTAGACTCGCATCGACTTTTGGCCCGAACGATCGCCGTCGCGATGCAGAAGGGCGGGGTTGGTAAGACGACCACCGCCGTCAACCTGGGCGCCGCTCTCGCCGAGATAGGCCAGCGCGTGCTTTTGATCGATCTCGACGCCCAGGGGCATCTCACGCTGTACATGAAGCCGAGCGGCGAGCTCGAGAAGACGATCTACCACCTCCTCGTCGATCCCGAGACGACCGTCACCGACGTTGTCCAGGAGGCCCCCCAGATGGGGGTTCACTACATCCCGGCCGACATTGAGCTGGCTGGAGCCGAGAACCAGCTGATCAACGAGATCGGCCGCGAGAGCATCCTGCGCGACAAGCTCGAGCCCGCGCAGAGGCGCTACGACTTCGTCATCATCGACTGCCCGCCCTCGCTGGACCTGATCGTGATCAACGCCCTTGTCGCCGCGGACGAGGTGCTCGTTCCCCTGCAGGCCGAGTTCCTTGCCCTCAAGGGAATGCAGGAGCTGCTCGTCACGATGGAGCGGGTAAAACGTCGCCTCAACCCGCGCCTCGAGCTCATCGGCATCCTGCCCACTCTGTACAAGCACCGCGCGCTTCACTCGCAGGAGGTGCTCGCGGCCGTCAAGGAGAAGTACGGGGACAAGGTGTACGACTTCTGGATCACCGACTCCATCCGCTTCGCGGAGACCCCGCTGGCGGGGCAATCGATCCTTACATACGCGCGTGAGTCTGACGGAGCGAAGTCATACCGCGCGCTCGC
>VBJE01000031.1 GCA_005879675.1 Chloroflexota bacterium | reverse complement strand
GAGGTCGGCCACCCGCGCGACAGGATGCCAGTCGTCGACCAGGACCGGGTCGTCGAGCACTAGGAGGAGGCCCGGTCGAGCACCGCCACGAGATTTCGCGCCGAGACGAGACCGATCGGCCTGCCCTCCTCGTCGACGACCGGCAGGTGCCTCACCCCTCGGCTCATCATCTTCAGCGCCACCACGCTTACATCCTCGTCGGGCGTCACCGTGGCCGGGTCGCGGGTCATCACCTGCGCCGCGGTCGCTTCCTGCGGGTTGATGCCGTCGGCGATCGCCCGCACCAGGTCCCGCTCGGTGATGATGCCGACGAGACTCTCGTCCGTCATCACGGCGACAGAGTCCGAGTCATGCCGGCGCATCTCCCGCGCGACCTGGGCGAGGCTGTCCTCGGGCGCAACCCTCAGCAGGCGGCCGGGCGGCAGCTGGCTGACCTTCACGACCCCACCTCGTACTTGATCGGCACCATGCGCTGGCTGGTCTTCGGCGGCCGGTTGTAGCTGCGCTTCTGCCGCGGCGGCAGCTTGATGTCGTCGTGCGGCACGTCTTCGTAGGGGATGAGGGAGAGGAAGTGGCTCATCAGGTTGAGGTGCGCCGAGCGCTTGTTGTCCGTCTCGACGACGTACCAGGGCGCCTCGCCGATGTCGGTGTACGCGAACATCTGGTCCTTGGCCTCGGAGTAGTCGACCCACCTGGCTCGCGCCTGCAGGTCCATGGGGCTCAGCTTCCAGCGCTTGCTCGGGTCGTTGATCCGTCCCATGAAGCGGCGCTCCTGCTCCTCATCGCTGACCGACAGCCAGTACTTGATGAGGACGATGCCGGAGCGCACGAGCATCCGCTCGAACTGCGGGCAGGTGCGCATGAACTCGTCGTACTCCTCGTCGGTGCAGAAGCCCATGACGTGCTCGACGCCCGCGCGGTTGTACCAGCTGCGGTCGAACAGCACGATCTCACCCGCCGACGGCAGGTGGGAGACATAGCGCTGGAAGTACCACTGCGTGCGCTCCCGCTCGGTCGGCGCGGGCAGAGCGACCACCCGGGCGTAGCGGGGGTTGAGCAGCGCGGTCATGCGCTTGATCACGCCACCCTTGCCGGCGGTGTCGCGGCCCTCGAAGATCGCGACCACCCGCAGGCCCCGGTGGCGGACCCACTCCTCCAGCTGCACGAGCTCGACCTGCAGGCGGCGGAGCTCCTTCTCGTAGTCCTTCTTGGAGACGGCGGCCGTCTGCTTTGACTTCTCGGCGGTCCACTCGCCGTTCTTCTTCTTCCGCTTCTTCTCTTTCTTCTTGAGGACGGCCATCGGCGCGCTCAACTTATCACCAGCCGAGCGCGGCGTCAGGCACGTGCGCGAGGTCGGCCGCGAGCCATTCCGCGCCCGCCAGCTCGGAGGCGCTGAACGAGCTCGTGATGCCCAGGCAGCGCATGCCCGCGGCGCGGGCGGCGGCCACGCCGCTGACAGCGTCTTCGATGACCAGGCACGCCTCCGGCGGCAGGCCCAGGCGGCGCGCGGCCTCGAGGAAGATGTCAGGCGCGGGCTTCTTGCCCACGACCTGGTTGCCGTCGACCACCGTCCCGAACAGGCTCTCGGGCAGGCCGATCTCGCGCAGGTTGGCGACCACCTTGACCCGGTCGGCCCCGGACGCGACCGCGATCGCCAATCCGCGCTCGAGGCACGAGTGGACCAGTTCGACCGCGCCCGGCAGTGGCTTCAGCCGTCCGCGGATGACCTCCTCGTAGATCTCGTACAGGCGGGCCTTGTCGCGCTCGAGGTCGAGCTCGATCCCGCGGCGCTCCGCCGCACCGCCGAGGTAGCGGTCCTCGCCCATGCCGATGAAGGGCTTGAAGTCGTCCGCGGTCATCGCGTGGCCTTTCTCCGCGAACAGCGCGATCGCAGCCTCCGCCAGGAGCGGTTCCGAGATCGCCAACACCCCGTCGAGGTCGAAAATCACTCCTCGCAGGTGGGCG
>VBJE01000030.1:1890-7737 GCA_005879675.1 Chloroflexota bacterium | reverse complement strand
TGCCAGGCAGGTCGCGATGCCAGATGACTGATTGCAACGGTTTGTATGGACGGCGCGCCGTTGCGGCGAGCGGTTGACCTGGGGCCGGCGCATCGCCGCAAGACCGCGTCCCACTGCGGCAATACCTTTGACCAGTCGTATGACTCGGCGAACTGGCGAGCGCGCAGGCTTGATGCGCGCAGCTGGGTTCGATCCCGGTAAAACGCCTCGAGGCAAGCGACCGCGTCGTCCACGTCCACAAAGGCCCGCGCGATGCCGAACTCGTCCGGCACGAACTGCCTCACGCGAATCGTTGCGCCATGCCCTTCGACCAGCTCGGGATTGGCCGAGTAGTCCGGGGCGATCGGCACGACACCACATGCTGCGGCCTGCAAGGTTGGCAGTCCGAAGCCCTCGCCGGTGGAAACGAGAAGGTGAAGGTCGGCCGCGCGGTACACGTTGACCAGGTCCGCCAGCGGTAACCCGTGGCGGATGCCGAAGCCGGGCGTGAACCGCACGCGCCCGCTGAGTCCCAGGGCGCGCACGTCGGCATCGATTCGATAGCTGTAGCGGGAGACCTCCGCCGCCGGATCATTGGGGTCGCAGTGGAGGTGCAAGAGGGCATCCGGCTTGTCGCGCGCAAAGCGCTCGAAGATCGTGAGCAGGCGCGGAAGCATCTTGCGGGGCTGGTTTCGCGCATCGGAGAGGATGACGAAGCGCCCTTCATAACCCAGCCGGCGCTTCGCCTGCTGGAGATCTTTGTCCGGAGAAAAGTTCGAGGCGTCGACGCCATGGGGGATGTACTCGCAGGTCACACCCGACGCCTGGGTCATTCGCAGGCCGTATCGGCTCATCGCCACTGGCGCGTCAGCGCGTCGCAGCATTTCCACCCAGCTCGGCGGAAGCGTGCCGTCGGGGCGATGGCCGTCGATCGGGAAATAGGAGAGCCATCGGGTGGAGGTCATCTCGAAGAACTGCCGCAGCGACGGATCCGTAAGAAAGGTCAGCCACCACACGTCCGCGAGCGTGATCAGGACATCGGGCCGCAGACGGTAAAGGTGGCTGAGGAGGACATCGGCGCCCAGCGGATGCCATCCAGCGCCATGTAGGGTGGCGCCCTTCCATGGCTTGCTGGGCTCGGTAGCCTGCCACCCCAGGATGTGAACGTCGTAGCCCAACCTGGCGAGACCCTCGCACACAAACGCGGTGACGTTGCCGAAACCGGACGGCACCGCCGGACTATCGGAGAGCCAGAGAATCCTCATGGCACCGGAGAAACGAAACCCATAAACCCCCTGGCTGACGCCGATGCGTGCAAAAAGATACGACCGGCCGCGCACGACCGGTCCGAGCGTTTCGGTCAAGGCCGATCGTATTCCGGTTAAGAGCGATCAACAAGTCGGTGAATCTACCGACAGCCGGAACCTTCTAGCCGGGCTTCTGGATGATCAGACCAATGGATGTGGAAATGTAGGTCCCGATGGCCAGCTTGAGATGTGGCTCAGATTTGTAGGGCGGCGGGTCGACATAGTGATCGGCCTCGCCGCTTCCAAGATCGAAGTCCAGCTCGATCCCGTATCCCGCGGCGATCAGGCGATCGGCGAGGGCTTCAATATCGGTCCGGCGGAAAAGAACGGTGCCTCCGCTGGACATGGTGTAGAAGTTGGAAGCGACGTTGAACTCGGTCGTATGCACCGCGACGCCACCCGCGGCCAGGCAATCCATGGCGCGAATGACGAAACGCTTGCCAAGGTCAATCGATCCAACGTGCTCGAAGGAGCACGAAGACCAGACGAAGTCAAAGCCGGTCAGGTTGGCTGGAATGGCGTTCATGTCGACGATTCGGTACGACATGAGACGAGCGAATTGGTCAGCGGAGCAGAGTCCACGCGCATTCAAGCTTGCCAAACCATCGGCATGCTGGCTGGTGTTGACCCATCCGGCCTGCTGCGCCGTGGCCAAATCGAGGTCGGTGGCCACGATCTCGCAGCCGAGACTGGCGAATAGGGCAGGCCTCCCCCAGCATGCCACGCTCAGACAGGGCCTGCGCGATGAAGCAGAACTCCCACTGTTTGCGATGCAGGCGCGGCGCCTCACCGATGCGCAAACACCACTCACGGTACTCCGGCGTCGAGAACTGCTCCTCAGTACACAGGCGTGATTTCAACAACTGGGCCAACCTCCGAACGGCCACGTTCATCAGCGACCTGGTCGCGGATGATCGCTAAAGCAATGTCGCGAGAAACGGAGCCGCCGCCTTGATCCCGATGCCGGCCACCCCGGCGATCTGCGCAACCGTCTGAACGATTCGTGATAGGTTGCCGGCGGCTGCGCCGGTCGCCTCCAGCTGATCGTTGATTTTGGCCAGTCCGACGGTTAATCCGCCCTGTGGGTTCGTCGACTTTACCGACTGCTGCATCTCCGGAACGGAACGGGCGAGGACCCGCTTCGCGGAGTCGGGGATCGCCGCCGTCTGGATGTCGGCATGCAGCTGTTCAAGCAGTTTCAGGATCTCGTCCTGTTTCTCCGGCGCGAGGGTGACCTCCGCCTGGGCGCCCTGGCCCATTGCGATCCCTGTCCCGGTAACGCTTCCACCAACTCTGACGCTGTGATCATCTTTAGTGCTCATCTCCGTCTCCTTTTGAATGGTATGGTCGCCAATCGCGACTTGCGCTCCTGAGATATCCCTGGTCACGACGAGCTGGTCGATGTGGACGACCGCCTGGCCTCGTACTTCGGTCGGCAAACTGGCGATCGCGGCGGTGATTCCGGACTGCACGAGTTGATACTCGACCTGGTCCGGGCGCGTCTGGTCGACCACTGCACGCACCGATGCCGCCGAAGCAGCCGGGGCAGGCCTGCCTCCCGCCAGCTGGATTGCGGCCACGACTTGCAGGCAGGGTCCCATGAATTCGGCCCAGCGGTACAGATTCACCATGATGCTGACTTCGACCGCGGCAGCTGGGCCTTGGATGACCAGGTCCATCACGCGCACCGGGAAACCGGTTGGCATCAGGCCGCCGAACTCGCGGATATGGGTCAGGCCCTGGGCCAGCTTGACCTGCCGAACCGGCGCGGTTTCGGTGACCGAGGCGATGCCAAAGTTCGCGCTGTTCATCATCGCCACCCAGGGGTTGTCGAAGGCGTAGAGATTCTGAAGCAGGCTCGGCAGCTCAAATGGTGGCACGGCTCGAATTTGCACGAGTGCCTCGCTGTCCATCGGCGAGGAGCCCGGCGGCATCATGACGTACCGACCGGAGAACGGATCGCCCGCGACAACGGCGAAGCCCGGCGGGACCTGAACCGAGTAATTCGGACCCGTCAGTACCGACGCGCCGACGCCCGTCATCGCGGGCGCAGGACTACCTGACGGGCGCCGGGCCCGACAGTTGCGGCTCCAGCTGGCTTGGCAGCGGCTGTACGTCGCCCGCCTTCACCTCGCCTTTCTGGGCCCGGTTGGTGTCGTACAGGCCTTCCCCGCCGAACCGGATGATGAACGGCGCGAGAAACGCCGTCCCCGCGGCGATGATGATCGCTTTCGTATTATTCGTCGTTTGCCAGGTCGTCAATGCGGCGAGCAGTCCAGTCGGCACCGCGATATAGAGGCTGCGGATCAGCGCCGCGCGAAGCTGTGGAGTCATGATGATGCCCCTCCTTCTTTTTCTGATGATGTCGGCGGATCTTCCTGCCCGCCACTATAGGCGGCCCGTTCGAGCTGTCAACGCCGGTCAAATTACGGACCGCCGAACTACTTAAGCCCAGAGCTCTATGCAAAACGACGGATTGCTTCGCGCCCTGGTCGGGCCTAGCATCCACCCGCTTTTCAGGAGGAGCCATGAACGACCTGGCGGTCGGCGTAGCCGCTCGCTCGAGCCGAGCCGTCACGCGGCGGCAGGACTATGCACGGGTGGTCCTCGGTCTGATCAGGCTCGCCAACGGCGCTGCCGCTCTGCTCGCGCCGACTCTCCTCCTTCGGAGGCTGGCCGTCGACCCGCAAAGGGCGCCGGCGGCCAGCTATCCATTTCGGCTGTTCGGGATCCGGACCGTCTTGATTGGAGCGGACCTTCTGTTGAAGCGGCCACAGGCGCGGGCCGAAGCGCTGCGCGTCGCGCCGATCATCCATGCGTCGGATGTCCTGTCGGCCGCGATCGCCGGCGTGCGCGGCGAACTGCCGCGCCGCGCCGCCGTGACCACGGCGCTGATCTCGGCGCTCAACGTCACGCTCGCGATCGCCGCTCAGCCTCGCGACACAGATCGACCGGCCTAGGTTAGGCGCCCGCCGTTTGGCCTCTCGCCCGAGCTAACGGGCACGGCGGTAAGCGGCACCGCTTCAGGTGCGGTTGGCGGCATCCACCCTTGCTGATTGATCCAATCCTTCGTCTGGCGACACGCCAGATCAATCACTTCCCTGATCAGGGTCTCGGTGAAGGTGAAGCTCGTTATCGCGAACGGTCCGTCCGGATGAATGTGGTAGACGTTGCCCTTGCCGGCCTGCGCGAACTTGCATTCGACATAGGCCTGCTCCAGCCGCGAAGACTCGTGCGTGATGATCGACACCGAGGAGAGCGCGTTGTCCAAAGCATCGGCCGGATCGCGCATCGCTTCACCGTCGTAGCCCACGGCGCAGGCGTAGAGCGTGCCGCATTTCTCATCCAGCACGAGTTTCGAGAGCGGCTGATTCTGGGCGACTCCTCCGTCGATAAAGAGCCCATCGTTCCCGCTGACGGTCATCCGGCACGGCGGGAAGACGCCCGGAATCGCCGACGACGCGACCAGCGCCCTGGCCACCTCCGCAGAGTCCGGGAACCAGTAGCGTTCGCATTGGTGCCGGTCGGTGGCCCCGATGTACAACTTGGTGCGCGAGTCCTTGCCGAAATCACCTACTATCAGGCGGGGCCGCCCGGTCACTTCCTTGAAGGCGCCTTCGACCATGTCGTGGACCGGGGCGTTGTCGCCCAGCCCGGAGGGCAGCTTCTGGGCGCTGAGCAGCGAACTAAGAACCTTTGCGACGATCTCCGCCTTGGTCAATCCAAGCTTGTGGTCGCTCACGGTCAGCAGCGCCTTGGCGGCAGCTTCGATCCCCGCCCCGCCAGTCGGGTCGAGCGCGTGCGCCGTGCCGGCTATCGCGCCCGCCGAGACGCCGGCGATGGCGACCGGCACAATCTTGAGGTCGACGAAGGCCTGGGCAATTCCGAGCTCGATCAGCAGCAGCGGTCCGCCCCCGGAGTACGAAATACCGACACGGTCCTCATCGACGTCCGGCGGAACGTTAGTCAAGTACGGTTCCATTTCTCTTACCCTCCCTTGTTGCGCGTGCTCTTCAACGACGCCGGCTGGGTCTCTCTATCCACCCGAAACGTGGTCTTGCGGGCTCGACGGCGCCCCTCACCGTGGACCACGGGGCGAATGGGTTTTTCACGCCACCGAGCGCGCGCCGCAGGTTGGGGAAGTGCCGCAGAAGGACCGAGGCGAAGCCGTTGTTGTTGATCCATTCCATTCCAGCGGGGGTGTAGACCTCAGGCCGGTAGTCTGTGGTGAAGAAACGGTCGCTGTTCAGCCGGCGGGACGCCATCAGGATGAAGATCCGAAAGGCGGTGTCGCTGAAGCCAAAGCCTGGAGGCGGCGTTTCGGCAAAGAGCCCGACCATGAGGTCGACGCGATCGATGTCGCCGTCGTACACTCGGCGGATCTGCTCCGCCCAGCTTGGGTTCGAACACAGCTCTTCGAAGGTCCTGACGGGAGGCTTGTGCAGCAGCTTGCGAAACGCGTTGTAGCGGGGCACGCCCCGCTCCCGGATCCGGAGGATGTCGGTCGCAGCAATGTCGTTGAGCGTGTGGTCAGGCTCCACGAGCTGCTGCATGGCTTTCG
>VBJE01000030.1:0-1829 GCA_005879675.1 Chloroflexota bacterium | reverse complement strand
CGGGAAAGCTCCGCTTATCGATGACCGAATCGTCGCGTAGCGAGCGGAAGATGAAGTCGTCCGGCATCAACGGATGCATCCGATAAACCGCAACGAACTCCTCCGTGAGGGAGTAGGGCACCCCGAATTGGTCGGGCTCGGAGCCGGGAATTCCGCTGATGAGCTCGCTCTTGCTCAGCCGGCCGAAGAGCTTGTACACGCGTTCGGTGGCCAGTCCCCACCAGTTGGCACGAAGGGCGATCTGGAGGGCGGGATGACCGAGGATGGCGGTCGTCCACTCGACCGTGTGGATCTTGGCGAGCAAGGCGGCGTTGATGAGCCGGGCTCGGTCGAATAGCTCCTGGTCAGACCACGTCGGGTACTGGGCGAGGAGCCGGTCGCAAATGGCGTTGTGCTCGAGGGTGAAGAGCGTGTGCATCAGCTCGAGCCCCACCCACCAGTTCCCTGACACCCCGGTAATCTGGACGCCGGTTTCCTGGTCGAGGGGTAGCAGTCCGTCGCTGCCGAGCGTCAGCTTGCCATCCCGTCGCGAGCGAACTTTCGCCGCGGTCTTCGGATCGCTGCCATAGAGCTGCGACGCGTCCCACCAGTGTGTCTCGGTGTTGATGAAGGAGGGCGCGCCGGAATCTCCGGGCGGTCGGGTTGGATCACGCCGGGTGCGGAGGATCCGCATGGTCCGACTCGGCCATGGATCATCCTTATCTACGGGGATGTCCCACCAGTTCTCCTTATCGTTCTGCCCATGGCTGAGCCAGTCATGGACCATGAACTGCAGCCAGGCGGCCGCCAGCAAATTGAGGGTGGTAGCCGGGATGAAGGCCTCGCGAGTCAACAGCTCCCGGCTCACGGTGCGCGGGTTGGGCGTCAGGAGCGAGCGCTCATCCTCGAGCACGGTGTCCTCGATGGGCACGTTGCGGCCAAAACGCGTGTTGGCACTTCCCATCAACGGCATGCTGAGATCGTTGAACGTGCCGTCGATGGTGCGAGTGGTCAGGT
Source organism: Chloroflexota bacterium (assembly GCA_005879675.1). Taxonomy (GTDB): domain Bacteria; phylum Chloroflexota; class Dormibacteria; order Dormibacterales; family Dormibacteraceae; genus 40CM-4-65-16. The sequence goes on along the minus strand of VBJE01000030.1, from coordinate 833 downwards.
AGCGCGTGTCGGCGGCGACCGGGTTTTCCACGCCGACCGCTGGCAGGTTCCAGGTGTCGTGCAGGTTGGTCCGGCGCAAGGTGGTGCGGATGCCGCCGAGGATGAGGGCGCCGACGAATCCGGGAAGGCGATGCCACCCGATCGTGTGGTCGACCAGCTCGGCAAATCTCGCGTAGGCGCGTGCCCCGGCTGAGAACCGAGGCGACGCGACGGATCCGAGGGAGCCTCCCGGACCCTCGGGCACCGGTTGGGTTGCTCCGCGCCCGAATTGCCTAGCTGCGGCCGTCGCCGCCACCATGATGGCGACGCTGAGCAAGCTCCAGCGAATCAGTCGCCGGCCAGCGCCACCCTTCACGACCCCCTCCAGAAGATAACTGTCAAGCCGGACGTGCGGTCACGGTCATCGCAGCTGCAGTTTGGCCTAAGTAATTTGGCGGACCGCCAGACAGCGGATTGCGGCCCGTTGATTTCGGTCGAACATAACCCGCATGCGCGACCTCAAGGGACGCGTCGCCTTGCTGACCGGCGCCTCTTCGGGCCTGGGCCCGGTGATCGCCCGCCGCTTGAACCGTGAGGGCGTGCGTTTTGTCCTGAGCGCCCGCGACAAGACGCGGCTCGATGCCCTTGGCGCCGAGCTGGGCGAGGCCACCGTCGTGCCCGCCGACCTGGCCCAGCGCGGCGAGGCTGAGCGGTTGGCCGCGGCCGCCGGGGCCGTCGACATCCTGGTCGCCAACGCCGGCGTGCCGGCCAGCGGCCGGCTTGCGGATTTCGCCGTCGAGCAACTCGACCGCGCGCTGGACATCAACCTCCGCTCCGCGATCGTTCTCAGCCGG
>VBJE01000029.1:2645-5798 GCA_005879675.1 Chloroflexota bacterium | reverse complement strand
CTGAAAATCCCGCGCGAGGGCTGGCCTCTCCCCGCGATCGCCGGCTGACGATCCGCGGCGCTTGTGTTGGTCAAAACGAGCTCAGCCGACCGTCGCGCCCGCGACCTCGAGCTCCTCACTGGCTGAAGGCAAGAGCTGGCATCTCGGGTCGGCCGCAACGGCGGCGGCCAGGTCTTTCCTGGCCTCGTCGTGCTGGTTCAGCCGCGCCCGGCACATCGCGAGCAGGCAGTACGTGGAGGCGCGGTCTCGGGGCCTCGTGAGCTTCGACAGGTCGGCTTCGAGTATCGGGACGGCCGCCGCCGGCGAGCCGTTCACCAGCAGTGCGAAGGCGTAGGTCCCGCTGAACGCCGGTTGATCCGGCTCGAGCGAAGTTGCAGAACGCGCGCGCTCGAGGGACTCAGCGCGCAGCGCAGCATCGCCGGACATCAGGGAGACCCACGCGACGTTGTTGCTGAAGAGCGCGCGCTGGGCGTCGGTCGCCGCGGCCCGCTCCGCCTCGAGAAAGTCCGCACGTGCGTCGAGCCATCGCCCGACGTCCATCCTCGCGCCGGCGCGAAGCGCCCACAGGCCCAGTGACTCGTTCGTGCAGGCGCTCGGCTCACTCCATTCGCGCGGTGTGTAGCGGAGTGCCTTGATGAACGCCTCGGTGTCGACGCCGGCGGCCAACAGCAGATGGGCTCCGCTTCCCGCCTTCTGGTCGAGCAACCCCAGGCACATCTCCGCCGTGCCGGTCGGATAGTTCGGTCCCGTCCGCCAAATCGCACCCGCAAGGGCAATGGCGGTCTGTGGTGAAAACCCAAGGCTCTTGTCGGAGGTCGGGGATGCCTCGGTTTCGTCGCCCTTCACGTCCTTCCAGGCGAGCGCGAATCCAATCCGCTGGAGCACCATCGCGGCGCGAGACTGCGGATCCGCGACGAGCGCCGCGAGGAGGTGATGCGTGCCCAGAAAGGGCGCGTGATCGGCCTCCGCGACGCGAAAGGCGTACGCAAGAGCCTTTTCGGCGGCGCTACCCCATCGCTCCAGCGGTAGGTCGGCCGTGATGACGCGAGCCCGCCGAACGTCTTCTTCGTCCTGGCCTGCGCCGGCTGCGAGGATCCGCAGTCCCTCTTCAGTGATCCCGGCCTCGCGCATCAAGGCGCTGGCAGGGCAATCGGTCTTCAGCAATCCAAGGCAGATGCCGGCCGCGTTTGGCTTCTGAATGCCCATGTCACGGGCTGTGACAAAGGCCATCTCGAGAGCCTTCTTGACACTGACCGACAGCTCGGGGGTCGTGAGATCGTCCGTCTCGGCAGTCTTGCTCGGCGGAATCCTGTCGCTGAGGCCGGCCGAGTCGAACAACGCTCTGATCGTCTCGTCCTGTGCCAGGCCACGCAGAAGGTGCTCGTCCGTGACCTCGGAGATCGCTGACAGTTGCGCGTCTTCGACCGCACGCACCACCACCGCCCGCGCGTCGGCGGTCATCTCGGCGCCTTCGAAGGTCGAGACTTCTACGTTGGGCCGGAACAGCAGCCGGAGGATCTGCATGCCGTCGGACGGGTGCTGGCGGACACCGTCGGAGCTGGTTGACGGCATCGCGCTGGAGAAGAAGCAGATCGCGTTCGCGACCGCGAATGCCGCAACCCAGGTGGAGGAGTAATAAAGGCCAAGGCCGTATACGGCGGCAATCAGGTTGACGCCAGGTCCGGCGCCCAATGTCGCCAGGTGAAACCGTGTCGGCGCGGCATCGACCTCGGAAAAATAGACGGCGCCTCCGCCCAGCGGATTCATGCAGAGCTGGACCATCAGCCCCCGGACGCGGAATCCGAGCAGCGTGACGCCCGATCCGATCCTTAGCTTGCGGACAGGTTCTCCGCTGGCGAGGCCGACCACCAGATGGCCCGACTCGTGAAGCACGATGGCGATCGCGAGACAGGCGAAGAGCTCGACCCAGAACCACCAGAAATCGCCCCCGCGAAGGCGCGGGAAGATCGTCCACCCCAGCCAGAAAGTCGCCGCGAACGTGAAGGCCGAGCTGGCGAAGCCCCCGAGGCGCCCGAGCAACGAAGGCCTGCGCATTCCGGCGTAGCTCATGGGCGGAGCATGATGCCCCCAGTGGCTATGTTTTGCGCCGAATAATGGCCGCTGACCTCGTGCTCAAAACCGCGCGTTTGATCCTGCGCCGCTGGCGCGCAGAGGACAGGGAGCCGTTCGCTCGCCTGAACGGCGATGCAGTCGTGATGCGGCACTTCGTCGGCACGCTCACGCGAGAGGAGTCAGATGCGATGGCCGACCGGATCGCGCGCCACTTCGACGAGCACGGTTTCGGGCTGTGGGCAGTCGAAGCTCCAGGTGTTGCCCCGTTCATCGGTTTCGTCGGTCTTTCCGTTCCGTCGTTCGAGGCACACTTCATGCCCGCGGTCGAGGTCGGCTGGCGGCTCGACCAGCCTTATTGGGGATATGGCTACGCGACGGAGGCCGCGCGTGCCAACCTGGCCGATGGATTCGGGCGAGCCGGACTGCGCGAGATCGTCTCCTTCACCGCGCCGGTCAACGTGCCGTCGATCCGCGTCATGGAGCGAATCGGCATGACGCGTGATCCCGTCGGCGACTTCGACCATCCCCGCGTGCCGGAGGGCCACCCACTTCGGCGCCACGTGCTCTACCGGATCTCGGCTCCCTAGGCGGCGCGCAGCTCGAAGACCGGGCGCTTGGCGGCCGCCGCCGCTGGGTCCTTCAGGATGTCGCGCGCGCCGAGGACGGCGAGGAGCACCGAGCCCATCGGGATCCGGCGGACGTAAGGGCCGACGATGTCGCGGAAGAACGCCGTCCTGGCCTCGCCGGTGAGCTCGCTCGCCAGCACCTCATCACGGCGATTTCCCACCGACAGGGTCGCCGCGCCAGAGGCGCGCAGGTTGCGGACCCAGTTGACCTCGCCGAAGGTGCCGATGACCCACCGCTTGCCGTCGATCTCGACGAGGGCGATCGGGGTCGTGCGCGCGAGCCCGCTCTTGCGGCCGCGGATGGTGATCAGAGCGTTCGGTCCGAGCAGGGGGCCGACGTGCAGGAGGCGGCGGGCGATCGGGTTGAAGACCCGGACGAACGACGGTGCCTGCGATTTCGTAACAGTTGCCATAAGTCCATCCTAGCAGCCCAATCAATCAGTTGCTTGATCGG
>VBJE01000029.1:0-2493 GCA_005879675.1 Chloroflexota bacterium | reverse complement strand
TGTGTCGTACATCTGGTTCATGATCGAGCCGATCGAGGCGTCCCGGACCGAGCGCAGCGCCAGCTCCGCCATGACCGCTCCCAGCTCGGGTTCCTCCATCAGCAGGGTGCGCACCGAGCGCAGGTAGTTGCGTAGCTGGTCCGCGGGCGAACCGTGTGGCGCCAGCGTGGAGCGAAATCGGTTCATCGCGTGGTCGAGCACCGCGCGGATCAGCGACTCCTTCGTCGGAAAGTAGTAATGCAGGGTGGCGATGTTGATCCCGACCGAGTCCGCCACCTCGCGGGTACGCAACCCTTCGAACCCGCGCTCGGCGATCTCGCGGTAAGCGGCGAGCACCAGCTCCTGCCTTCTCTTCTCGCTGACGGTCTGACCCGCTGCCGGCACCGCCTAATTAAACACTTGATGGACAAGGGCACCGGTGCCCGGGGGCAACTTCAGTCGCGCGCGCGCTGCGTAGCCGGCACCGTCTCCCCCGCCAGCATCTCAACCACTTTGTGGACGTCCCCTGTCTCCCGGAGCACGCGAAGCTGGCGGTCGGCGCTGGTCCCCTCGGCGAGGATCGTGTGGACATACTCCACCGCCTTGCGCGAGCCCAGGTCGTCGACAACATCGTCGACGAACTCGAGGAGCTCGAGCGCCAGCTCGCGCATGGGCACCTCCGCCTGCTTGCCGAAGTCGATGAGGTTGCCGTCGATCCCGTAGCGGATGGCCCTCCACTTGTTCTCGGCGATCAGGGCCGGCATGTACTTGCGAAACCCGAGGTTGCGGCTCCGCAGCTGCAGGAGCTTGGCGCAGATGGCCTGCATCAACGCCGCGAGGCAGATCGTCTCGTCGAGGCGCGTCGGCATGTCGCAGACGCGGAACTCGAGCGTGGGGAAGCTCGGGTGTGCGCGCAGGTCCCACCAGATCTTCTTGCCGTTGTCGATGGAACCGGTCTTGACCAGCAGGTCCACGTAGTTCTCGTACTCGTCGTACGAGCCGAGGTCAGGCGGGATCCCGGTCCGCGGGAAGTTCGACCAGATCACACTGCGGTACGACTTCAGCCCGGTGTTGCGGCCCATCCAGAAGGGGCTAGAGGTGCTCAGCGCCAGCAGGTGGGGCAGAAAGTAGCGCGCCTCGTTGAGGACGCCGACCCTCAGCTCCTTGTCGGGGATGGCGACGTGGACGTGGAGGCCGAAGATGACCAGAGCCCGCACGACGTCCTGCAGCTCCTCCTCGAGCATCTTGTAGCGGTCGTGGTCGGTGATCTGCTGCGTGTCCCAGCGCGAGGTCGGGTGCGTGCCCGCGCACGCGATGCGCAGGCCTTCCGGCTGCAGCAGCTCGGCCAGCGTCTGGCGCATCTCGCCCAGCTGGGCACGCGCCTCGTCGACGTCCTCGCAGATGGTGGTCCCGACCTCGACCACCGACTGCATCATCTCCCGCTTGACCTTCTCGCCCAGCCTTGGCTCCGCCTTGGCCAGGAGCGTGTCGATGTGCGAGTGGAGCTCCCCAGTCTCGTCGATGATCTGGTACTCCTCTTCGACGCCGATCGTCAGCAGGCCACCCCGACTCATGCCGCTTCCTCGACAACGAATGTTGGCACGACGCTGCCCGCCCCGGCCGTGACGTTCAGCAGGGCGGCGGCGGAGACGCGGGTCATGAACCCGCCCGTTCGGCCGTCGAAGAGGTACGGATCCAGGTCGACCGCGAGGTCGAGGTACTTGAGTCCGTCGAGCACCACCGGAAACGGCACCCGGGGGATCTCGACCGCCTCCTGCACGACGTAGCTCTGCGTGGTCGCGACCTGGATCGCCGCGTCCCACTCCGCCTGGTCCACCGTCCAGCCGAGGACGACGCCCTTGCCACCGTACTCGTCGTTCGGCTTGAGGACCATCCGCTCGCGCTCCCGGGCGATCTGCTCGGCGAGCTCGGGCCGGACGCGGCGCGTCCAGGGGATGTGGCGCCGGATGGCCGCCCGCTGCGCCGGCGTGTACAGCCGCTCGTAACGCTCGTCGGAGAGCAGGGCGAGGCTCATCTTCTTGTGCAGGAGCTTGGCGCGGAAGCTGTTGACGACGCAGGCCGCGCCGGCCAGGTAGGCCTCGCGCAGCGCCAGCGTGTCCTCGCCGCGCTCCAGCAGCTCGCTCGTCAGCACGCGCCGGTACACGAGGTTGACCGCGGTTCCCTGGGCGTAGAGCTTGCCCTGGCGGAACTCGAGAGCGCGCGGGTCGCAGATGACGGTCTTCACCCCGGCGTTCTCGAAGAAAGCCTGGAACATCTCGAACTCGGGGGCGGTCGGAAGCCCCTCCCAGTCGACGATCGCCATCACGGGCCGGGCACCCCGGTCCCACTGCGAGAAGGCCCGCAGCATCGAGCGCAGCTGGCGCCGCCTGGTCGGCAGGAACCGGCCCCCAAACCGCTTGCGGAACGCCTTCATGGCGGGAAGGCGCGCGAAGATCGCGGCCAGGTTGTCGCTGTAGGCCATGCCGGCCGGCGACTCGGCGTTGTACTCGACGA
>VBJE01000143.1:222-3558 GCA_005879675.1 Chloroflexota bacterium | reverse complement strand
CGAACCTCTTCCACTGGTCGGGAGAGATGTGCCGCGGGCGGACCTGCTCCCAATGCGTGGTCTCCTCGGGGTCGAACGAAAGCGTGGACATGCTGCTCTCCTTGTCTGGCCGGCGAATGTAGGCCCAATGTACGCTCGGCTCGAAGCGGGGATCGAATCCGGGCATTCGAGATTAGAGTTGTTGACCCGATGAGCGTGAACCGAGGTCTCTCGGTGATGATTCCGGCGTTCAACGAGGAGCGCACGCTCGAGCTCATCCTCAAGCACGTGCTCGAGCGCCCGGAGGTCGGGGAGTTGATCGCGGTCGACGACGGCTCGACCGACGGGACGTGGGTGATCATGAGCCGCTTCGCGGCGCGTGACCCCCGGGTACGCGCCTTCCGGCTCGAGACCAACCAGGGCAAAGGCGCGGCCCTCCGGCGCGCCATCGCCGAGATCCGCATGCCCTTCGCGGTGGTGCAGGACGCCGACCTGGAGTACGACCCTCGTGACTACCCGACGCTGCTGCAACCGCTGGTCGAAGGGCGCGCAGACGTCGTTTACGGGGTGCGCGGGTTCGCCGGCCAGACCGCATTCAGCTTCTGGTTCGTGATGGGCAACAAGGCGGTGACGTTCGCCGCCAACGTGCTCTTCGACTGCTACATCTCAGACCTGGAGAGCGGATACAAGGCGCTGCGCGCCGACCTGTGGCGGCGCTTGAACTTGCAGGGGAACCGTTTCGACATCGAACCCGACATCACGGCCCGGGTCCTGCGCCTGGGCTATCGCATCCACGAGGTTCCGATCCGTTACTACGCCCGGAGCCGGGCGGAGGGCAAGAAGCTGACGTGGCTCGATGGCCTAAGAGCCATCGGCCAGCTGGTGCGCCTGCGCCTGGCCTCCTACCGCGGCCTCTTCGGAGGCGCCGCCGACCCGGGCTATCACCGCGAGCGCCAGCGACAGCTCTCGCTGCGTCACCCGCTGCGTCCCTAGCCCACCTGGACGTCGATCACCAGGCGGTTCGGGTTCGTCAGGAAGTATGCGTGGTAGCACGCGGGGCCGTTGACGCCAAGGCCCAGCTGGACGACGCCCTCGAAGTCCTCGATGCGCTTGACCTCGGCCAGGCCGGGATAGCCGGTGACGATGTCGGTCGAGCCGCTGTAGGACGTGTGCAGGTCTGCGCCGCGGATCGTGACCAGGATCCCGTTCTTGCCCCTGACCGTCGTCGGCATGCCGCTGGGCGACATCGTGAAGCTCGTTCCGCTTCGAACTTCCACCGTAACGTTGCCCGGCACGCCGTTCCCCAGGTCGATGACCAGGCGGTCGTAGGTCCCGTGAGCTCCGGGCCGCAGGCCGCTGATGTAGACCACCGGCGGAGGCGTTCCCTGGGACGCGGACCTGATGTCCTGGTTGGTGCAGACGAAGGTCTGAGGGCTCGCCGACGGCTTGGACGTCGGGCTTGGGGTCAGCGCCGCCCCCGCCTGTACATCGACGACAAGCCGACTCGGCGAGGCAAGGAAGAACGCGCGATAGCAAGCGGGGCCGTTGATTCCAAGACCCAGCTGGACGACGCCTTCGAAGTCCTCGAGGCGCCTGACCTCGGCGAGGCCGTTGTAGCCGGTGATGATGTCCGTGGACCCGCTGTAAGCGGTGTGCAGGTCCGTATCCCGCATGACGATCTGGATACCGTCCGATCCCTTCAGACTGACCGGCTGCCCGCTCGGCGAGGCGGTGAACGTCGTCCCGCTCTGGCCGTTGATGCGCACGTCGGCCGGCGAGCCACCCTGGAACTCGATGGTGAGCCGGTCGTACGAGCCCTGAGAGGCCGTGCGAAGCGCGCTGACGAACGCCGTCGACTGCGCTCCCGCGCTTGGAGTAGCTGTAGGCACGTAGTCCTGCTGCGTGCAGACGAACGGTTGGGCGCTCGCGGTCGGAGTCGGCATACCGCCTGGGATCGGGCCGATCGGCCGGCGCAGGGGGTTGGCGACGTACAGCGCGCCGACGATGAGGGCGGTCAGCACGCACGCGGCAACGCCGGCGATCCAGTACGGGCTGCGCGCTTCCGGTGCTCCGGCGATGCCAGAGCGGACGCGGTCGCGAAGGCCGCTGCTCGGAGGGCCCGAGACGTCGTCGAACACGTTGTTCAGCTCGCGGCGGAAGTCGTCGTTGCTCACGTCAGAACACCTCCTCGATCGTGAGGTCGGCCCGCAGGCGCTTGGCGGCGCGGTAGACACGCGACTTGGCCGCCGCGGGCGACACCCGCAGCGTCTTCGCCAGCTCCTCGAGCGGGAGATCCAGGTAGAAATGGAGGACGAGCGGTAGACGCTCGTCCGGTGGCAGTCGAAGCAGCGCGGCACGCAGGTCGGTGTGGCTCTCCTGCGGATCGGGCGCCGGCGAGGCAACGACGGCAAGCTTGATCACCGACCACCATCGCGTCCGCCGCGCCATGCGGCACTCGTTGGCGACGATGGACAGAAACCAGGGCCGCAGCGAACCCACGTCACCGCGTAGCTGACGGACCTTGCGCCAGGCCTTGATCGAGGCCTCCTGGACGGCGTCCTCGGCGGCCGATCGATCGGCGAGCATGACGGCAGCCAGCCGATACGCCTGGTCGAGAAGCGGCTCGATCAGGCGCGAGAAGGCATCCGGGTCGCCTTCGACCGCGCGGACCAGGACCTGTGGTCGTTGCTCCATCAGTGCGGCTGACATTGTTGCCGCTGATTGGATGCGCGGAAGGCGCCTGCGGTTGCAGCCGAGGCTAAGTTTCTGTGCTTCCCACCGGACTTGGAGCGCTGGGAGCGCCGCGAGGCCGCGGACCGGGGCGCCGGACCCCGAGGCCGCCCGGCGGGTCCTGCGGGGCCTCTCCCCCGCCTCGGTGCTTCCAGCGGAGCTTGGGCGGGCGGTCGTGACGGTAGTCGCGCGCCCGTTCGGCGGCGATCTCGAAGTTCTCGCAGAACTTCTCGTTGCCCGTCTCGGCTCTCAGGGCCAGGACGTCTTCGCGTAGCTCGTCCCAGTAAAGGTCGAAGGCGAACGCGTCGAACAGGAGCGCCTCTGGTATCAGGTGATGCAGCGCCAGGACGCTGATCTCCTCAAACAGGTGGGCGAGGAGCATGTAGTCGTCAGGCTCGAGCTTCTTCTGCAGGAGGCGCCCGAACGACGGCGCCGTGGGCCCGCTGTGGAGCGTGTTGATGATGGCGATGAAGGCCTGGGCGTGCTCGGCCGAAACGCGGCCGAAGTCGGGGGCAGGTGGCCGTGGATCGGCGGGGCCTCGCATGGCCTTCAACGTTAGGTCAGGTCACCCGGCGCCGGCGAGGACCCCGTTCAGGATGCTCAGCACCTCGCGCAGGACTGGCGGCG
>VBJE01000143.1:0-200 GCA_005879675.1 Chloroflexota bacterium | reverse complement strand
AACCTCCGCCGTGACCGTGTAGTCCTGCAGGTCGGCTCCGGGCCGCGGCGGCAGGTAAGCCGGAGCGAGCTGGGCAAAGGCTGGATCCGACACCAGGTCATGGAGCCGGCTCAGGACATCCGGATCAAGCTGCTGCGTGCCGGCTGACGGCGACGGTCCGCGCAGGACCTGGACGCGAGCCTTCCCATCCGACTCGACGG
>VBJE01000142.1 GCA_005879675.1 Chloroflexota bacterium | reverse complement strand
GACTGCCGCCGCGCGAAACGGGATCGAAACGAGCCGAGCTTCCTAGCTCGCCGTGTGCAGCTTCGCGGCTTCGCGCACGTCGACCGGCACCGACGGACCCTGGGTCGACGTCAGGAAGAAGGTCCGCAGGTACTGGCCCTTGGAGGCCGAAGGCTTGTTGCGGATCAGCGCGTCGACCAGCGTCGAAAGGTTCTGGTGCAGCTGTTTGGAGTCGAAGGACACCTTGCCGATCGGAACGTGCACGATGCCGAACTTGTCGGTCCGGAACTCGATCTTGCCCCCCTTCGCTTCGCGGACGGCGCGGCCGACGTCGTTGGTCACGGTGCCAGACTTGGGGTTGGGCATGAGGCCGCGGGGGCCGAGAGTCTTTCCGAGCGGACCGACCTTCGCCATCATGTCGGGGGTCGCAATCGCGGTGTCGAAGTCCGTCCAACCTTCGGCGACGCGCTTGACCAGGTCGTCGCCGCCGACCACGTCGGCCCCGGCCTCCTGCGCCTCCCGGGCGCGATCGCCGGCGGCGAACACCGCCACCCGGACCTTCTTCCCGGTGCCGTTGGGCAGGACGACAGAGCCGCGCACCATCTGCTCGGCGTGCCGCGGGTCGACCCCCAGCCGGATATGCGCCTCGACGGTGGCATCGAACTTGGAGATCGAGGTGTCGCGGACGATCTGGCAGGCGACCTCGGGCTCGAGACCGCCGTTGCCGTTGCCCGCCACCGCCTGCTCGACCTTCTTGGCCGCCTCGATGTATTTCTTGCCGCGCTTCTTCGGCATTACTCCACGACCTCGAGGCCCATCGAGCGCGCGGTGCCCTCGATCATCCTCATCGCGTGGTCAGGGTCGTAGGCGTTCAGGTCCTTGCCCTTGACGTCCACGATCTGCCGGATCTGGCCGCGCGTGACGCGGCCGACCTTCTCGCGGTTCGGCTTGGCCGAGCCCTTGTCGACCCCGGCCGCGCGCTTGAGGAGCTGCACGGCGGGCGGCGTCTTCAGGACGAACGTGAAGCTCCGGTCCTCGAAGATCGTGATGAGCGCGGGCACGACGTCGCCGGCCTGCTGGGCCGTGCGCTCGTTGTAAGCCTTGGTGAACTCCATGATGTTGATGCCGTGCGGGCCGAGCGCCGTGCCGACGGGCGGCGCCGGCGTGGCTTTGCCGGCTTGCAGCTCGAGCTTGAGGACCGCGCGGACCTTCTTCTTGCCCATCGGTCCTTAGTGCACCTTCTCGACCTGGAGCAGGTCGAGCTCGACGGGCGTCTCGCGTCCGAACATGTTGACCAGCACCTTCAGCTTGCCCTTCTCGGGGTTGATCTCGTCGACCTTGCCGTGGAAGTCGGTGAAGGGTCCATCGACCACGCGCACCGACTCGCCGACCTGGAACTCGACGCGGATCTTCGGCGCCTCCTGCTTCATCTGCTTCTGGATCGCCCTTACCTCTTTCTCCTGCAGGGGAACCGGGCTGTTCGCGGAGCCGACGAAGCTGGTCACGCCCGGCGTGTTGCGGACGACGAACCAGGACTCGTTCGACATCTTCATCTTCACCAGGATGTAGCCGGGGAAGATGCGCTTCTGGACGTGGCGGCGCTTGCCGTCCTTGATCTCGATCTCGTCCTCCATCGGGACGAGGACCTGGAGGATCTTGTCCTGCATGTCCATGGACTCGATCCTCTTCTCGAGGTTCTTCTTGACCTTCTCCTCATGCCCCGAGTAGGCATGGACGACATACCACTGGGCCTCATCGTCCGCCGTCGGCTGTGTGCGTTCGAGGGCCATCAGGGAGTCACCCCGTTGTTGTAGATCGTTCGCCGCGCAGCCTCTCCGAGGAGGTAGTCGACGCCGCCGATGAAGACGCCGAGCACCACCACCGTGAAGATCACGACCAGGGTGTAGCGGTACAGCTCGCCAGGGGTCGGCCAGACCACCTTGCGCAGCTCGTCGTAGACGTCGCGCAGGAACTGGCCGATGCCTCCCTGGGCCCTCGGCTCTTCGCGCCTCCGTGTGGTTACGGCCATGTCTTGGTTACTTGGTCTCCTTGTGGGGGGTGTGCTTGTGACACCACCTGCAGTACTTGCTCAGCTCGATCCGATCGGGATCGTTCTTCTTGTTCTTCAAGGTGGTGTAGTTGCGCCTTTTGCAGACGCCGCAGGCGAGGGTGATGACTTCTTCCATGCTTGGCTCTTCGGTGGGGGGAAAGAAAAAAGCCTAGGTTCCCTAGGCCTTGTCAATAGTAGCAGACGATCTCCGGGCCCCATTGACCGACCGCCTGAAAAGGACTATAAGGCGGGCAACCGGCCGCCCGTCAGCAAAGGGAGAGGAAGCCATGCTGGGGTTCAAACGCATTCTCGTCGCGTTCGCCGTCTCGGGTGCGCTGGCCTGGCTCACATCGGCGCCGGCGCTGGCCGGCGGCAACCCAGGCCGGACACTTGCCCCGCCGCTGGGTCCTTACACCGCGCCGCTGTGCGGCGCCGCCGTGGGAGATGTGACCGTCTCGACCGATCCTGACACCTTCCGCGAGTACGTGAAGACATACACGATGAGCGACGGCACGACCAGGCTGAAGTACAACGGTTTCCTGGCGGCCACGGTGCAAGGAAACGGCAAGACGCTGCACTTCAACATCGGTGGGCCGGGCACCGTCTGGATCAACGGGGACACGGTGGCGCTTGAGGGCAACGGCCATTCGCTCTACATCGGCCCACCGGGCACGACGCAACCGGGCCTACGCCTGTACACCGGCAAGGTGGTGTACGCGGTTGAGCCCAGCGGAAATGCCATCGTGACCAGCCATACCGGACGTGTGACTGACATCTGCGCTCTGCTTCGGTAGCCGCGAGGCCCGGTCCCTCGTGGACCGGGCCATATCATTCGGTCGATGCCAGGCGCGACGATCGCCGTGCTCCACGGCGACCAGACCGGCGAGGAGCTTCTCCGGGAGGCCCTTCGCCTCCTCGAGCCCGAGATGCTGGGAGTCGAGGTCCAGATCCGCGACTTCGACCTCTCGCTCGAGGAGCGGCGACGGACCCGTAACCAGTGCGTCCTCGACGCCGCGGCGGCGCTGAAAGAGCTCGGTTTTGGGATCAAGGCGGCGACCATCACGCCGGAGGGATCGGGCGACGTGGGCAGCCCGAACGCGATCCTCCGCAAGCAGATCGACGGCCGGGTCATCGTCCGCACCGGCCGCCGCATCCCGGGCGTGCGGCC
>VBJE01000100.1 GCA_005879675.1 Chloroflexota bacterium | reverse complement strand
TCGATCCGATAACCAGGCACCCGCTGCACCTGCGCCACCACGTCCAGCTCGCCCCGGCCCTTGGCGAGCAGCAGGTCGACGTGCCCATACAGCTCCAGCGACGGGCCCAGCTTCGAGGTCGGCCGCCGCACCCCCTTGGCGATCGCGCCCACCTTGCCGTGGGTCTGGGTCAGAAAGGTGAAGATCCGGTCGGCCTCGCCGTAGTCGAGCTTGCGCAGCACGACCGCGCGGTCACGATAGGTGGCCAGTTCCTTCCTCCACCGTGTGGTGGGTCGAACCTTCCAGCCCCATCGACTCGCGCGGCCACCGCTCCTCGGAGATCAGGCGCACGGTCTCGATGCGCCGGCCCTTCACCTTCTCCACCACCCACCTCGCGCGCCCCGACTGAAACGAGTCGCCCTCCTCGGCGATCTTGCCCAGCATCGCGTGCACGTAACCGCCGACGGAGTCGTAGTCCCCCGACTCCTCGATGCCCAGGCGCAGGCGCTCGTTCAGCTCCTCGAGAGGAAATCCCGCGTCGACCCGCGCCTCGTTGTCGTTGAGGATCGTCAAGAGGTCCTGCTCCGCGGTGTCGTACTCGTCGCGGATCTCGCCCACGATCTCCTCGAGCAGGTCCTCGAGCGTCACCATGCCGGCCGTGCCGCCGTACTCGTCGACCACGATCATCATGTGCTGCTTCTTGGTCCGCATGTCATTCAGCAGTTCGTCCACCTTCTTTTGCTCCGGGGTGAACTCGATCGGTCGCAGCACCTTCTGCATGTCGAACTTCTGCGAGCTCGACAGCGTGTAGAAGAGCAGCAGGTCCTTGGTGTGGATCAGGCCGATCACGTGGTCGATGTCTTCCTCGAAGACCGGCATCCGGGTGTGGCGATGCTGCTTGAAGAGCTTGACGATCTCGCGCAGCCCCGCCTCCTTGTCGACGGCGACGATGTCCGTGCGCGGGATCATGATCTCGCGCACCGTCTTGTCCCCGATCTCGATGATGCCGTGGATCATCTGGTGCTCCTGCTCTTCGATCACGCCCGCCTCTTCGGAGACGTGCAGCGCGGTGATGAGCTCCTCTTCGGTGAGGTACGGGGCACGCGCGGCGCGGCCGCCCGTCAAAGCCCGCGAGATGATCGTCACCGCCCACAGGATCGGGCCGAGGAAGCCCGCCAGCCGGTCGACCGGCACCGCCGCGGCCAGGGCCACCCGCTCCGCGTGCGCGATGGCCAGCGTCTTCGGCGTGACCTCGGCCAGGATCAGCAGGATCACCGAGAGGATCACGGAATCGAGCAGCGTCAGCCACAGCCGCCACTCCGACGGCACTCCCCATCTCAGGTAGAGCGAGTCGCTCAGGAGGGCCGTCGCGGTCGAGGCCACGATCAGGGCCAGCGTGTTGGTGAACAGCACGGTGGAGAGGAAGCGGTTGGGGTCGGCGCGCAGCTTCGCCAGCGTCGCCGCCGCCTGGCTGCCCTGCTCTGCGAGGTACCGCACGCGCAGGCGGCCGACCGAGGTCAGCGCCGTCTCCGTGCCGCTCGCGAACGCGGCCAGCACGAAGCAAACCAGCATGACGATGACCTCCATGGTTTCCTGCCCAGTCATCCGTGCGGTGCTACCTAACGGAAGAGCTCGCTGACGCTCCGGTTCTCGTGCACCCGGATGATCGCTTCAGCGAGGAGAGGCGCCACCGACAGCACCTTGAGGCGTGCGTCCATCTTCTCGGGCGAGATGGGCACGGTATCGGTCACGATCACCTCTTCCACGTCGGCTTTCCGAAGTTTTTGCATCGCGTCGCCGCTCAGAACGGGATGGGTCGCGGCGATGAGGACGCGGTTCGCGCCCTGCTGGCGCAGCGCCACCGCGAGCTGGGACACCGTGTTGCCGGTGGTGATGATGTCCTCGACCACCACGCAGTCGCGTCCCTTCACGTCACCCGAGATCGCGATCACCTCGACCGACTGCTCGTCCGGCCGGCGTTTGTAGCCGAACGCGATCGGCGCTCCGAGGTCGTTGGCGACCGCCTCGGCGCGGCGGCCACCGCCGGCGTCCGGCGCCACGATCGTGAGGTGCTTCAGGCCGAGCGTCTTCAGGTGCTCGGAGACTATGCGGTGCGGCGACAGGTGGTCGGTCGGCACGTCGAAGAAGCCCTCGATGGCCTCCGCATGCAGGTCGAACAGCAGCAGCCGGTCGGCACCCGCGAGCGTGATGAAGTTCGCGACCAGCTTGGCGGTGATCGGC
>VBJE01000099.1 GCA_005879675.1 Chloroflexota bacterium | reverse complement strand
GGCAGCGCCAGCAGGATCAGGCAGGAGGCCGCAAGGACGATGGTCTGCGGAGCGCGTTCGCGGCCCATCACCACCGCCGGGACCGCCACCGGCGGGTGACGGCGGGAAGGAGCACCGCCAGGCCGGCGAGGGGGAGCGCGAGCTCGGGGATGAAGATCGTCTGCGTGCTCGCCAGGTTCGACGGCGTCGAGGATGCATCCGAGTCGAGGGTCAGGTTCAACGCGCCGATCGAAGTGACCGCAACCGTGAAGCAGAAGAACGACCCGGCGGGCACGCTGACGTCGGCGGCCGGCGAGAACGAAGCGGTCGTCAGCCCGCTGCCGACCGTGAGGGTCCTGCTCGCTTGCGCGACAGTGGTCGCGGCCGCGCAGTTGCTCGACGCGCTGTAGGCGATCGTGAGGTTGACGTCCGTGCTGCCGGCGATACCCGTCGTCCAGTACTGAAACGCGAACGACGCCGAGGCAAAGATGGTTTGCGATGCGGACGTGGAGGCTGTGGTAGCCCACGTCCGGCTCGCGCCGACAGGCGCCATCAGAAACGTGGCCGGTACCAACCCCCCTGGCGAGGTTGCATCCAGGGTGAACGTGGTCGTCCCATGGAGGTAGAGGGTCGAGCCCGCGGCCTGCGCCGTCGGCGCGTGCCACGCGCCGAAGGCAAGGGCGGCAAGCGCGCCGAGCATCGCGGCGACCACTACCCAACCCCGACGGTTGGCCCGCGGCCGGGGGACGCGTGTCGCGGCGTGGACGGTCGGGCGGCTTCGCGGCGAGTCCAGCGTCCGTCCGAGCCAGCGACGAAGCCACCTGAGCCGGCGAAGATGCTGGATCGGGTCGGTGACCCGCCCTGTCTTCGGCGTCCGGTACCAGGGGCCTTCCTCTTTCTCGAATAGTCCCTTCAGCGCGGCGTATGCCTGGAACGGCACCAGGAGGTAGGACGTCGCGAGCGCGCCCACGACCCCCACGAAGTCGCGTGGCGGCGCTCCCTCGAGGAGCAGGCCGCCGAAGTTCATCAGGGGAAGCGCGAGCAGGTTGGAGATGAGCAGCGCCCAGCCGAACGCCGACGTCCATCCCGGCAGGTGCGAACCAAGCCCGATCTCCGCGATCAGCCACGCGGCCGTGCCGACGACGAAGAAGGCGGCTTGCAGGTAGTAGGTCGTGTAGTACAGGAACTCGACCTTTTCCAGCCGGCTCAGCCGGCGCGAGCGGAGGATCTCGCCGAACCACCGGCGCACGTTGTGCGTATGGCCCTCCGCCCAGCGCATCCGTTGTCGCGCCAGCCGCCCGAACGTGCCTACGCACTCCGCCGGCGACTCGGCGTAGGGCGTGTACACGACCTTGTAACCGCGCAGATGCAGGCGCAGGGTCAGCTCCCAGTCCTCGGTGAGGCTGCGGCCCCAGCCAAGCTCGCGCAGGATCTCGGCGCGGATCATGTAGGCGGTGCCGGCGATCATCTTCAGCGAGCCGACGAACTCCTGGAATGGGCGCTCGACCATGTAGCTGCCCGCGTACTCGGCGCGCACCGCCTCGGTGAGCCAGCTCTCGCTGCGGTTGAGCACGTGCCACTGGTAGCTCTGCACCGCGGCAACGTCCGGCCGCGGCTCCGCGGAGCCACCGCCGTTGGCCTTGAAGAAATGCGGTAGGAAAGTCTGGATCGAGTCCGGGAACGGGACGACGTCCGCGTCCCAGACGATCACGAACTCCGCAGTCGGGTCGGTGTGCAGAAGCCCGACCGCCAGCGCTCCGCCCTTGAAGCCGTCGCGGTTCGGGCGATGGATCACCTTGAACTTCGGCCTGCCCCGCCAGGCCTCGAGGATCGCGGCTGTCTCGTCGGTGGAGTCGTCGACGACGACGACCTCGTAGTTCGTGTACTCGAGAGCCGCGCATCCATCGAGCAGCCGGGCGATGACGCGCTTTTCATTGAAGGTGGCGATGTGGATGGAGACGAAGGGCTCGTACCCGATGTCGAGGTGGCCGTTCCCTTCGCCGTTCGCGTGGACGCCGTTTCCGTTTCCCCGGCGAAGGAACCGCATCCGTCCATGCGGATGGCCGTTGCCGTTTTCGCGATGATCGCCCGCGCCATCGACGTCCGCGAGCACAAGCGACGACACGAGCATGGCCAGAGTCGCGACGTAGTACCGCACCGAGTAGAGGAAGAAGAGCCAGCCGAGAAGCAACGCGATCGCCGCCAGCGCGATCCCCGCCGCCTGAGTGCCGGTGACGCCGTGGCTTGCCGCTTCGGCGAGCCCCTGTGCCAGGGCTACCAGCGGCAAGAGGCCGGCGGCGCCGCCCAGGATCATCAACAGCCGGACGAGGATGCCGAGGGCTTGAGCGCGCGCGGGCCCATTCGTGGCTGCGGGCGTCAGGGCTGCTGGGTCGTCTAGGGCGATGTTGGTCGCATATGGTAGTCCGCGCGCTCGCAGGTGAAATGACCACACCCGCCGGGTATTCGGCGCAGCAACCGCGCCTCGGCCCACGCTGTCGTGGCCACGGCCTTGCTCGCCGCGCGCATCAGACGGCCAGCGACGCCGCTCCGCGCGGCCGACATGTCCTCCACCGACCCGCTGACTGGACCTCGCCGATCCAGCCACGTGAAGTAGAGAAGGTCGAGGACCTGCAGCGTGAGGTGATAGCTCCACCGCGTCCGCGTCACGGGCAGGCCGCACGATTCCGCCAGCGCCCGGAACCGCGACGCCGAGAAGACCTGGACGTGGCCGCCATGCCGCAGCTTGGCGGTCCAGCGCGTGCCGGCGCCGACCGCGCGGTAGAGCGTGCGCGGCTGACCCTCCAGGGGCAGGACGATGTGGAATCCGCCGCCGGGCTTCAGCACCGAAGATCCAGACGAAATCGAGCTCGCCGTCGGCGAATGGGAGGCGCTCGGCGGTGGCGAGGCGGAAATCGACCCCCTGGGGCGATGAGGCGGCAGCCGCAACCGCCGCGCGGCTGACGTCGCAGGCGAAGACTTCCAGGTCCCGTCTCTCGCGCTTCACGGCTTTCGCCACCTGGCCGGCGCCACATCCCACGTCGAGCACCCGGCCTCGCACCCGCGCCAGGTCGTCGAGCAGGTAGCGCAGCTTGAGCCCGTTCATGAACCACGGCCGCGGCCGCAGCGGCGCGGCGCCCCAGCGCTTGGCCTCGTAATCGAACGAGGCGGCCGGCGCTAGCGGCTTGCCGATCGCGCGGCCTCGCATTGCTGGGCGGGCAGCGGAGGCACCGTCACCGCGACGACCTTCCAACCGGCCTGCGGGAGATCGCCGACCTCGACGAACCAGTCCGGATGCAGCTGTTCGGTCAGCGCCAGGTCCGCATCCGAGCGCTGGATGGCCAGGAGCCGGACGTCGTTCTCGCCGAGCCAGCACTGGACGAGGGTGCTCACGACCGACTGATGATCCTGGTACCGATAGCCAGACGGCAGGTAGGCGAACGGGCCATACATCTCGCTGACGAGGTGTCTCCCCGCGACGTGGCCGTACATCGCGAGGCCATACGTGATGTCAGGGCGGTCGGCGGGAACCCCGATCGCGTGACCCTGGATGCCTGGCTGGTTGTACCACTCGCCGAGCTGCCGGCTCTCCGCGACCGTCGCGCGCCACGTCGCGTCGGTGTTGCCGAAGACCTCCTGGATGGGCAGCCAGAGCAGCTGCGACGCAAGGACTCCGACGACGACCGCGGTCCATCCGGCACGCGCGGTCCAGAAGCGAAAGCGGTCGGGCAGCCATCGCAGGACGGCGACCACGAGCAAGAGCACAGCGAACACGACCGGGAACTCGAAGCGCCGGCTGATCGGCAGCCACCACACCCACGTCGAGAGGAAGGCGGTCAGCCCGAACATGCCGGTGGCGAACATGGCGTAGCCGAAGCCGAACACGAGCAGCATGTAGCCCGCCGGCCGCCTCCACAGCGACCAGGCGAGCCCGGCCGCGGCGAGGGCGAAGAGCGGTATGAGCTCCCAGCGCACCGCCGCCTGCTCCGGGCTGATCGTCGCCGGCTGCCACTTGCCGAGCGCGGTGGCGAAGAAGTTCCACCAGAGCGGGTAGATCGGGTTTCCCGTCTGGTCAAGCAGAACCTTCATGTAGACGGCCATCACGAGCACGAAGCCGACCACGAGGGGAAGGCTCCGCCTGCGCAGGAGCGCCGCCACGACCAGGCCGAGACCGAACAGCCAGGCCTCGGCGCGAGCCATGCTCGCGACCCCCCACACAATGCCCGCGTGAGCGTCGGCGCGGTGCTCGCCGGCCCAGATCCCGAGCAGGCAGAGGGCGACGCCCAGCGGCTCGACCATGCCCGAGGCGTCGTTCAGGATGCTCGTGGGCAGCACGGCCGCGAAGACCGCCACGGCGGCGGCGACCTGCGCGCCCCAGAAACGCCGGCACAGGTGAAACAGCAGGACCACTGCCGCCACCCCGCACAGGAGGCTGACCAGGCGGTCCAGGACGATGTCGACCGATCCCGTCACCTGGAAGATGGCGACCATCAGGAGCGGATGGAGAACTCCCCAGATGTAGTCGAGCCCTTTGAGGTCCCAGAGCCGCGGCCCGCCGGGAGCCGAAAGGCCGATCTCCTTGGTGAGGTACGCGATCTGCCAGTGGTGCCAGACGTCGCCGTACGGCCCCGGATCCTCCGGGTTGCTGAAGACGAAGAGATAGAGAAGGCGTGGGACGGCGGCGACGGCCGCGAGGGCCGGGGTCCACGCCCAGTGCAGAGGCGACGACCGGGCCGCGACCTCCTCGACCGGCTGCGGCGCCCTGTCCTCCTCTTCCTCGTCGGCGAGGAGGCGAGGCAGCAACTTCACGCTGTGGCTGCTTCCAACGAGAGCTGCACGTGGTTACGCGACACGGCGAGCACCGCGTGCTCGAGGGTGTCGATGTGCCGCTCCCAGTCGAACCGCCGCGCCCACTCGACGGCGCGCTCACCGGTCGCCTGGTTCTCCTCGCGACTGTCGAGCAGCTTGCTTATCCCTGCCGCGTAGTCGATGACGTCCAGAGGCTCGGCCAGGTGCCCGGTGCCGGGCCCGACCGTGACCGTGGGCCCCGCCTGGTCCCATGCCACCACCGGCACGCCCTTCGCCATCGCTTCGATCACGCCCATACCGAAATCTTCCTCGGGCGCGGGGTAGACGTAAACCGCGGCCCCTTCGTACAGCGACTGCAGCTCCTCCTCGGTGATCGGTCCGAGGAAGAGCACCGCGTCCTCGAGCCCGAGCTCGGTGACGAGCGACTTCAGGGACCCCGTGTGCGACGTGGCGGGACCCGGTATGACCAGCTGCGCGCGCGGGTGCCGCTTGCGGACCTCGGCGATCGCGCGGATGGCGAGGTCGAAGCGCTTCTGCGGGTAGTGGCGGTTGGTCAGCAGCACGTACGGCCGGCGGATCGGGTAGCCGTTGACCGTCAGGCCGCCCGAGAAGCGGGACTCGACCGGGAGCGGGAATCCCGTGGCCGCGACGTGGCAGCCGGCGGGGCAGTCGATGGCCTCGCGGTGGTACGTCCTGCGGATGATGTCGCCGATGTAGCCGCCGTTGACCAACAGCTGGTCGGCCTCCTGGACCGAGCGCCGGTCGGCCCAGGCCACGAAACGAGTCGCCCGCAGCACGATCGCCGCGAGAAGCCTGTAGTCGGCGTTGGAGACCCAACCGGTCTGGCGGTCGATGTTGCGCGGGTAGACCAGGCGGTTGGGCTGGTTGAGATAGACGACGTAGGGCACGTCCATGAGCCTCGCCGCCCACCACGCGATCCATGCGCTCGGCTGGTTGCAGCCGACGATCGCGTCGACGCCGCGGAACCGCCACGCGTACAGCGGCATCAGCAGCGACGTCGCGGCCATCTGGACCGCCTCGCGGAACGGGAACCACCGCGGCAGCTGCGGAAGGAACGTCTTGACGCGCACCTCGCCGATCAGGTCGGGGTAGCAGCGCGAGGCGTCGACGGTCGGCGCGAAGCACTCCACCTCGTACCCGCGCCGGCGGAGCCCGAGCACCTCCTCGATGACCAGCCGCTCGCCTCCACCCGAGTAGGTGAATCCACAGTGGAAGACGGCGATGCGCCGCGGCGCCCCCGCGCGTGCCTTGCGCCGGCCGCCGACCAGGAAGAAGCTCAGCAGGCCCAGCGCCAGCGCGTTGGCGGCGGTGATCGCGTGGTAGAGAACGATGGCGCCGGCGGCGACACCGGAAGCCAGCCCGAGGCCGCCGCCGAGGACCAGCGAGCCGGCGACCTCGAGGTTGCCGAGATAGCCGGGACCGGCGGGGACGGCGAAGCTCAGGAGCAGAGCCGGGTACGCGGCCATCGCCTTCAGCAAGGGCACGTCGATTCC
>VBJE01000190.1 GCA_005879675.1 Chloroflexota bacterium | reverse complement strand
AGGGTTCATACAGCAGCAGCACCTTCTCGATGGGAAGCGCGTCGCGCATGAAGATGGCTCCGGCCGCGACGCCGGCGAAGCCGACGATTCCGAGACCGTCGTGGGGCGCCGCCTGCTCCGCGCTGTCCTGCATCGCCCGGAACGCCTGCGTGCGCCCGATCTGGTTCGCCGTGGCGATGACCTGCTTCCAGGCGGCGGTGTAGTTGACGGCGGGATCCAGGCCCGCGATCGCCGCCAGCACCGGCACGCCGCCGGCTGCGGCCGCCGCCGGAGGTTTGGGCGGCTGGCTCAGCTTCTTGGCGACCACCGAGACCTCGGCCTCGACCTCGCCCTTCAAGGCCGGCAGGTGGCGCAGGAACGCGGCGATCTGCCTGTCGATGGGCGCCGGCGGCCGGTAGTTGGGGCCGGGCAACACCGTCGCGAAGGGCCTGTAGACGACGTCGAAGTGGGCGGGCTGCATCTGCTCGCGCACCAGGATGCCGAGCGCGACGACCTGGGCCGATTCGAGCGCGGCCGCGGTCGCGCTCGGGTCGGGCAGCGACTTGCTGATCGCGGTCTGGACCTGCGTCACCCGAAATCCACTCGTGAACGCGTTCACCATCGCCTGGTCGGCGCCGGACAGGAGCCCGTCGAGCACGTCTTCGACCTCGCCGGTCGATTTGCGCTGCCGCGACACCAGGCGCGCCGTCGCGATCCACTCCCACTGCGCGGGCCCGAGGGTCTTCGCCGCGGCAGTCAGGAACTGCCCCGCCTCCGTCGCGCTCAGCGGACCCTGACCTGCTCGGGCAGCAGCCCCTTGACCCGCAGCTTGTCGATCGGGTGGTAGGCGTCCACGATGCGCATGGTGCCTGAAGTGGACCGCAAAACCATCGATTGCGTGTACGCGTACACGTCTTCGTAGCGAACGCCCTTGAGGAGTTCACCGGTCGTGATCCCGGTGGCGGCGAAGAAGACGTCCTTGCCCGAGCACAGGTCGTCGATGCACAGGACCTTATCGGGCTTGTGGCCCTCCTTGACCGCCATCTCTCGCTCCTTGGCGTCGCGGAGATGGAGCTTGGCCTGCATGTCGCCACCGATCGTCTTGATGGCGCACGCGGCGAGCACGCCCTCGGTGGCGCCCCCCGAGCCCATCATGCAGTGGATCCCGAACCGGGTCTCGAGCGCCGCCTCGAGCGCGCCCGCGACGTCGCCGGCCGAGATGAGCTTGATGCGCGCGCCGACGGCGCGGATCTGGGCGATCACTTCGTTGTTCCGATCCCGCTCGAGCACCACGACGGTCAGCTCCTGGACCGGCAGTCCCTCGGCCTTGGCGATGCGGCGGAGGTTCCATTCGACCGGCATCTCGAGGTCGATCACTCCCCGCGCCTTGCGGCCGACGACCAGCTTGTCCATGTAGTGGACGTGGGTCGTGAGCATGGTGCCGCGCTCGGCAAGTGCGACGACGGAGATCGCGCCTGGCAGCCCGGAGGCGGTGAGGCTCGTGCCCTCGATCGGATCGACGGCGACGTCCACCTCGGGACCGAGGCCGTTGCCGATCTCCTCGCCGAAGAAGAGCATCGGGGCTTCGTCCTTCTCGCCTTCGCCGATGACGACGGTGCCCTTCATGTCGACGGACGACAGCGACTCGCGGATCGCCTCCACCGCCCGCCTGTCGGCAGCCTCCTTGTTGCCGCGACCCTGCAGCGGGGCCGCGGAGAGGGCGCCCGCCTCGGTCACGCGCAGCAGCTCCAGCGCGAGGTTGCGGTTGATCTTGGGTTCTTCGATCACTGCGGCACTGTAGAAAGTTAACTGAGGCCGCGTCGGCGGATCGGCAGCTTGTCGGCCTCGACCCACAGGTCTTCCTTGCGGGCGAGCCGCCGGTCGCCGGCCCGGTCGACGTAGACACACGTGCGCTCGAGGACGGCCGTCACCCGCACCTTCTCGTCGCGCAGCACGGCGTCGAAGCCGTCGATCAGCACCTCGTCCTCGTCAAGCTCGACCTGGCTGAGCGGACGAGGACCGCTCGGCCGGACCTTGGTCGAGAGCTGGAGCTGCGGCCTCGGCCCGGTCGGCGGGCTGGGCTTGATCGTGAGCCGCGACGAAGCCGAACCGGCGAGCCGGATCCCCTGCCGCGGCGCGGGCACCGCGGGCTTGGCCGGCAAAGGTTTGGGCATCGGCAGCTCGGAGGCGAGCGGCTCGGGCTTGGGTGCGGGCCTGGTAGGCGGCCTGGGCGCCGGCGGCGTTTTCCTGGCCGCCCTGGTGGCCGGCCGCGATGACGCCGCCCGGGCCTGGGGCGCCTGACCCCTTGCCCGGGACGGCTTCTTCGACGGTCCTCTAGAAGAACTCACCCCAGAACTTTCTGACCTTCCCAACCGCGTTGGGCGTGGGTCTCAAAGTTACGACGGTCGACTGGGCGGGTATCTGCGCCATGCGCTCGGGCGGCGTGTCGGGGATTCCCTCGGGATGGACCCGGATCACGCCGTAGTGCACGCCTCCTTCCTGGACCACCAGGGCCTGGACGGTGGCGTCGCCCTCCAGCCGGCCACTGCTCGTGATCTTCAGCCGGTTGCTGGCGATGACGTTGCCGCGGACGAGTCCGGAGACGGTGATCCGGTGACCGCGAATATCGGCCTCGACGTGGGCGTCGGGTCCGATCAGCAGGTCGCCGTCGCACTCGATCTGACCGCTGAAGCTGCCGAGCACCTGTCCGGGCCCCTTCAGCGCAAGCTTGCCGGAAAGCATGTCCTCCTTCGCCAGGACCGTGGCCTTGGGCTCGAGTCCAAGCGGATCCGGATCCCCGTTGGCGCTGGGCGCCCCCGCCCCCACTGTCTCCACTGCGCTCTCAAGCATTCCCAACCTCCCGGTACCCGCCCATCCCCTCTTTTGTTGGGCGGCTCCCTCCTACCGCAGCATAGCGGGTGCTGGGGTTTTCGCTAGAGGTCCGAATGCTCTGAGAGGTAATTGATGACCGCCTGCTTCTCCGGCTGTATCTCGCCGTCGATCACGAGCTCTTCCAGCTTCTGCTTGATCCGCCCCACCTCCGGCCCTGGCCCGATGCCGCGCGCGCGCATGATCTCCTCGCCCGTGATCAGGGGCTGCAGCCGTGAGGGGCGCTCCGAACGGACCGCTTCGAGCCGCGACTGCAGCTCGTCGAGCTTTTCCGGCTCCGGGTAGGCGGAGGCGGCGATGTCCGCCCTCGCCAGCGCCATCAGGCGATCGAGGTGCGGCCCGGCGTCGCGCGCCAGGCGGCGGACCGCGCCGTCCGTCCACTCCGAGCGATAGAAGACCGGTCGCAGGTGCAGTCGGACCAGCCTGGTCACCACCTCGATCTCCCGCTGCGAGAACCGGAGCCGTTCGAGGGCGCCCCTCGCCATCTCCGCGCCGACCTCCTCGTGGCCGATGAAGGTGCCGTCCCCTTTCGCCGTCCGCGGCTTCCCGACGTCGTGAAAAAGGGCTGCCAGGCGCGTCAGAAGGTCCGGGGGCGTCCCCTCGACGGCAAGCAGCGTGTGTCCGAAGACGTCGTGCGTGTGGTAGCCGGTCTGGGCGACTCCCTTGCACGCCGCGAGCTCGGGCAGGACGACCTCGAGCAGGCCGGCTTCGTCCAGGAGCTCCAGCGCGAGCTTCGGGCGCGGCGATTCGAGCATCTTGCGCAGCTCTTCCGCGATCCGTTCGGCCGAGATGACGGGCGGAGCCAGGCGCGACCTGAGCTGGCGCAGCGCGGGCATGAGGTCGGGCGCGAGCTCGAATCCGAGCTCGGCCGCGAAGCGGACGCCGCGCAGCATCCGCAGCGGGTCGTCGGTGAAGGTTCTGACGGGGTCGGAGGGCGTCCGCAGCAGCTTCGCCTCGAGGTCCTCCCGGGCGCCGAGCCGGTCGTGGATCTTCCCGTCCACGTCCATGAGCAGCGTGTTGACGGTGAAATCGCGGCGGCGAAGGTCCTCGTCCAGCGTGGCCCGGCGGACGTCGGGTTTGCGCGAGTCGGCGGCGTAGGACTCGGTCCGGGCGGTGACGAACTCGACCAGCCGGCCCGGCAGGGTCACCTGCGCGGTGCCGAACCTCTCGAAGGTCACCGGGGGAGGCGCCCCCGCAAGCTCGGCGAAGCGTCGGGCCACCGCGAGCGAGTCGCCGTGCTCGACGACGACGTCGAGGTCGAGGTGCGGCCGCGCCAGGAGCTTGTCGCGGACATAGCCGCCGACCACCCAGGCGGTCGCGCCGAGGTCGGAGGCGGCGCGTTTGAGCAGGGCGAGTAGCTCGCTTTCTCCTACTGGTTGATGCGCGCCCATTCCACGGCTCCGACCTGCCCTGCCCGGTCACCCAGTCGGGCGCGGCGCAGGCTTGGCCGGCGGGCGGGCTTGATGAAAGGCGACGAGCGCAGGGTCGCGAGCATCGTCGGCTGGACCAGCGCCCACGACCGGGACACCCCTCCACCGATGACGAACATCTCGGGGTCCAGGGCGTTGGTGAGACTGATCAGCGCGATGCCCATGTAACGCGCCGCCTTCTCCACGACCGCGCGCGCGTGCTGGTCGCCGCGTGCGGCGATCGCGAACAGCTCGGCGGCCGGCTTGCCGGTCTCGCGCGCCAGCGCGGTGCCGCTGACGAAGGCCTCGAGGCAGCCGCGCTGGCCGCAGTTGTCCAGCGGTCCGTTCGGATCGATGATCATGTGCCCGATCTCGCCGGCGGTGCCGTGGCCGCCCCGGTGTAGCTTGCCGTCGATGATCAGCCCGCCGCCGACGCCCGTCGACCACGTGATGTAGACCATGTTCCGGGTGCTGCGGCCCGCCCCGTGGTGGAACTCGCCCAGGCCGGCCATGTCGGCGTCGTTCGCGAGCTGCACCCTGGCGCCCGTGGCGCTGCTCATCATCGCGGCCAGCGGCACGTTCTGCCAGGGCAGGTTTGGCGGGTTGACGAGCACGCCGCGCTTGACGTCGATCGGACCGGGAGCCGCGATGGTGATGCTGCGGACCTTCTCCCGGCCGCGGTGGCGGTCGATCTCCGCCGCGGCCCAGTCCACCATGTCCTGGGGGGTGGCGAGGAGGTGGGTCCGGGTCTTCACGCTCGCGACGAGGCGGCCATCGGAGCGTGCGAGCGCGACGCGCACCTGGGTCCCGCCCAGATCGATTCCGGCCAGCATGGCCCGACTAGGTTAAATGCTGAATCCCGCGAGTGCCGGCGCCGGCGGGTCTCCAGCAGACCGCAATGACGCGAGTGCCGGCGATCGCGGGAAATCCACTGCTTTTACGACGCCAGCAGCTGCTGCCCGCGAAGGGCGCCGAGGATCTCGATCGGCGCGCGGGCGCGGTTGAACGTGTAGAAGTGCAGGCCCGGAACCCCCGCCTCGAGCAGCTCCGCGCACTGCGCGATGCAGTGCCGGACGCCCAGGGCGCGAACCGCATCGTCGTCCGCTGCCTCGTCGATCGCCGCCTGGAGCGATGACGGGACGCTTGCTCCTGACATCGACATCATCACCCCCAGTGATCGCCGGCTCGGGATCGGCATCAGCCCCGGCACGATCGGCACCTTGATGCCGGCGGCTCGGGCGCGCGCCACGAGGTCGAAGTAGAACCTGTTGTCGAAGAACAGCTGCGTGATCAAGAAGTCGGCCCCCTGCTCGACCTTGAACCGCATGTAGCGAAACTCGTGCTCCAGGTCCGGGCTCTCAGGGTGCTTCTCGGCGCTGCACGCCGCGCCGATCCCGAATCGATATCCGCTGCGCTTGACCAGCCCGATCAGATCGCTCCCATGGGCAAGCAGCGGGTCCGCCGGAGTGAACGGTTCGCCCGAAGCAGGCGAATCGCCGCGAAGCGCGAGCACGTTGGCGACTCCCTCGCGCTCCATCCAGTTGAGGATCTGCCGCGTCCGGTCGGCGGTGTTCGCGCACGTGAGGTGCGCCATCGCCTCGATGTGGTAGTGCCGCTTGATGCGCGTGACCAGCTCGAGGGTCTTATCCCCCGTGCGCACGCGATAGGTCACAGACACCCAGTCCGGCGCGTGGCCGGCGAGCGTCGCGACCGTGTGCTCGAGCACGTCGACCTCGGACTCATCGCGCGGAGCCATGAACTCGAACGAGACCGTCGGCTTGCTCCGCGCAAGCATGTCCGCGATTCGCATCGGTTCGGGGAACTTTACCGCAGGACGCGGGCGTCTCCGACGCGGCGCGTCACGCGCTCCCCGTCCAGGTGCTCGAGCAGCGCGAGCACAGGGCGGCGGCTGGCGCCCATGCGGTCGCGCAGCTGCCCGACCGTGACCGAGCCGTTGGCGGCGACGATCTCTCTCACCAGGGCGACGGCAGACTCGTACCCATTCCTGGTGAATGCGACGTCGTCGCTCACGCGGACGATGTCGCCTCGCTGGGCAAGAGCCCGCAGAAGCTCGTCCGATGCGCCGGCGCGCCGGGCCGCCTCCGCAAGCGAAGGCGGCGCGTAGGGCTGCTCGCCGAGGAGCCGCAGCAGCTCGCGCGCCGGACCGCTCTCGGTCTCGAGCTCGACTCTGTGAGCCGGCGACGAGATCGAGCCGTTGCGCTCGACGACGCGGCCGTCTTCGACCAGGCCCTGCACGACCGCGGGGAAAGACGCGGACGAAACGCCGAGGCGGCTGCGCAGCTCCTCGCGTGCCATGCCCGCGCGAAACGGGTACGCGCCGTGATACGCGGTCACCTCATCGCCGGCGCGAGACGCGATCGACTTCCACACCTCCGGGCTGAAGATCCAGCCCCCCACCCTGCGCGCGTCCAACCCCTCGAGGTCGGCCTGCGGCGCCACGCTGGCTTTGAGCAGGGCAGCGACCGTCACGCCGCGCGGGTACTTGCGCAGCTCCTCCTCGAGCACGTTTCCAGAAGCACGGCGCTCGAGCGACTTGCGTACCGCCGAGTCATGGCGCGAATGCTTGCGCGGCGCCACGTCGACGAAGCTGCCGCCGGCAACTGTCGTCGCCGGACTCGGCATCCGCAGCACAAAACGGTCCTGGTCCGCGGCGGCGATCGGGCGCTCGAGGTACAGCTGGACCCAACCTTCATCGCCCGGCCGGATCTCACCGCCTTCGAGGACGATCACCCGGGCCGAAACCTCCGCGGTCCCGGCATGGAGCAGAAGCTGCGATCCATGGCGAACGGGCTGCGGCGAGGAGGGGAGGACGCGGAGCTTTGCATCCGCCCGCCGGGTCGCGGTCACGGCGCCAACCGCTGCCAGCACGTCGCCCCGCGACAGCTCGCTCTTCTCGACCCCAGTCAGGTTGGCCGCCACCCGGCTGCCGGGCCCAGCCTTCTCGACCTTGTCGTTGTGGCGCTGGAGTCCCCGGATGCGGACCGGCCGGGCGCCGGGCACGATCTCCATCTCGTCGCCGACCCTGATCGATCCGTCCACCAGGGTGCCGGTGACCACCGTTCCGAACCCGCTCATGAGGAAGACGCGGTCGATGGGGAGGCGGGGACGGCCGACGTCCGGTCGCGGATCGGTCTGGTCGAGGAGCGCGTCGAGGGCTGTGACGAGCTCCGGCATGCCCTCGCCCGTGACCGCCGAGACGTCGACCATGCGTGCCCCCTCCAGCGATGTCCCCCGCAGCACATTGACGACCTCCTGCTTGACCAGCTCGAGCCAGTCCGGCTCGACCAGGTCGCGCTTGGTCAGCACGACCAGGCCGCGCTTCACCTCGAGGAGGTCGAGCACGTCGACGTGCTCGCGTGTCTGCGGCATCACACCCTCGTCGGCCGCGACCACGAGGAGCGCGGCGTCGAGACCGTGTGCGCCCGCCAGCATGTTGCGCATGAAACGCGCGTGGCCGGGCACGTCCACGATCCCGACCTCGCGGCCGCTCGGGAGCGTCAGGTGCGCGAACCCGAGGTCGATCGTCATGCCACGCCGCTTCTCCTCGGCGAGGCGGTCCGGATCGATGCCGGTCAGCGCGGTGATCAACGTCGACTTGCCGTGGTCGATGTGGCCCGCGGTGCCGACGACGAAGCTCATCTACGTAGTGACGAAGCGGCGGCTTCGACGGCGTCGAGGAGCGTCTCGTCCTCGCCCCGCAGGACCGTCCGAGCGTCGAGGCAGCAACGGTCTGTCTCGATGCGCGCGATGACCGGCGGCTCGCCGACGCGAAGCGCGGTCGCGAGCTTCGAGGCCGGGCCCCTGATCGCCAGGAGAACCGTCGGCAACGCGTGCTCGGGCAGCGAGCCCCCGCCCACCGCCGACGACCCTTCGACAAGCTCGGTCTCGACTCCGCGCTCGGCAAGCTTCACCGACCACATCGCTGCTCGCCGGCGCACGTCATCGACCGAGGCGCGCAGCATCCGCTCGACCGGAATCTCTTGCGCATGGCCGGTCAGGCGCTGTCGCAGGGTCGCCTCCAGCGCCGCGAGCGTGAGCTTGTCGATGCGCACGGCGCGCGCCAGCGCGTGGCGAGACATCTTCCGCACGGGCTCGTTCCTGCCGAGAACGATGCCGGCCTGCGGACCGCCCAGCAACTTGTCTCCCGAGAACGTGACCACATCGCAGTGCGCGATCGACTCGGCGACTGTCGGCTCGTCACCGATCGGCTCGCCGGCGCCACTGCCGAGGTCGTCGAGGAGAAGCACGCCGTGCCTCCTCGCGATCTCGGCCAGCTCGGAGAGCGAAGCCGACTCGGTGAAGCCGGTCACGCGGAAGTTCGACGTGTGGACGCGCAGCAGGGCGGCCGTCTTCGGCGTGATCGCCTCTTCGTAATCGGCGGCACGCGTCCTGTTGGTGGTCCCGACCTCCACCATGCGGGCACCTGACAGGCGCATCACGTCCGGCATCCGGAAGGCGCCCCCGATCTCGACCAGCTGCCCCCGCGAGACGATGACCTCCTTGCCCTTGCACAGCGCGGTCAGCGCGAGCAGGACCGCGGCCGCGTTGTTGTTGACGACGAGGGCCGACGCGCTGCCGAACAGCGCCGTCAGGAGACCGGAGACGAGCGTCGCCCGCTCGCCCCGCTTGCCGCTCTCGAGGTCGAGCTCCAGGTTGCTGTAACCCGCGGCCACCGCCAGTGCGTCGACCGCGGTCTTCGACAGAGGGGCACGCCCGAGGTTGGTGTGGAGGATGACACCGCTCGCGTTGATGACCCGCCGCAAACGCGGCGCTACGTCCGCGCGCAGCCGCGCCTCGATCGCCTCGCGTCGAGATGACTCATCGCCGCCGTTCTGGCGCTCGTGCGCGATCTGGGCGCGGATCGCCTCCACGACACGCGGCCTGCCGTGCTCCTTGACGAGCTCGGCGTAAGCCGGCTCGTTGACGAGCGCGCCTACACCAGGCAGGGAAACAGGGCGGACAGCCCGGTCGCGTACCCGTCGCATGTACGCAATGAGATTAGGCTCGCGGGCTCGTAGAACGGCGCCATCACGTACCACAGGATGTTCACCCGCCCAAGGAACTGGAAGGCGAACAGGACGATCACGCACCCGGCCCAGATCTCGCGCCGGCGAACGCTGACATCGAAGAAGAACCGCGGGTTGCGGCGCCGGAACAGGATCTCGATGATGTTCCACCCGTCGAGGCCGGGGATCGGCAGGAGCTGGAAGGCGAGGATCGAAAGGTTCAGAAAGACGATCACATACAGGGCCGCCAGCAGGAGGCCTGGCCCCAGGTCGTAGGAGGCCGGCACGCCGGCGCGCAAGAGGGCCTGGAACAGGAAGCCGAGGACGATCGCCACGGCGAGGTTGGCGGCAGGCCCGCCCAGCTCGACCAGGACCTTCTGCCCGGTCGTGGTGATCCGGTTGGATTGCACCGGCACTCGCCGGCCCCAGCCCACCAGCGCCACCGCGACGGCCAGGACGCCAATCGGTTCGAGGAAGCGTCTCGGATCCAGGGAGAAGTGGCCGAAGTAACGGACCGAGCGGTCGCCGAGCAGGTACGCGACCGCGGCGTGGCCCATCTCGTGCACGGGGATGGCGACCGCGATCGCCGGCACGAGGAGGAGCAGCCGGATGAGGACGTCGGTGAATCTCAATCGATCGGGATCTTGCGGTCGCGCCTGGTCGTTCGTCGCGCGCCTCGGGCACGGCGCGCCCGCCGGGCCGCCGGCTCCGGGGCCACCCGGTTCTCGTAGATCAGCATCAGCGCCGTGATCAGTTCCCGCTGGGCGTTGAGCAGGTGCACCTGCGCCGCGGGCGGCACCATGTCCGAGAGCAAGTGGGCCACGCGCGAGCCAAGCTCGTTGATCAGCTCGATCGCGCGTTCGCCGTCGCGGGTCATCGCTTGGCCTTGGCCTTCTCGGCCTTGGGGGCGAATCGGACGCGGAGCTCCCCGCCCTCGATCGACGCGCCGGCTGTCTCGCGGCGCTCGAGCACCCGCGGCAGCGTGATCTCGCGCCGGTAGTTGCCGACCGTGACATAGAGGTCGCCGTTGTGGCGGCTGAGGTCCACCGCCGACTTCTCGACGAACGGGACTTTCAGGCTGAGGACGTAGTCCGCGCCTTCCTTATCTATGCGCTGCGCGTTGGAGGTGGCGAAACGACGCGACGGATCCTCGTCGCCGTAGATCACCTTCGCCATGCGCGCCAGCATCTCCTCCCCCACGACCTCGCGGTCAAAAAGGGGCACGTTGAAGATCGGGATGCCCGAGAACGACTCCTCGACCTCGACCCGGTAGCGCTGGTGGATGCGCTGCCAGTTCTGGAACAGCTCGTCATGAAGGTCGCCAGGAAGCAGCCGGTTGACGATGACCGCGTCGGTCACGTAACCGAACAGGCTGAGATAGGTGTACGCGCGTTTCGCCTCTTTGACCACCATCTTCTCGAGGTTGAGCACGATGCGCACGGTCGTGATCTCGGGATCGGTCAGGACCTTGCGCATGCCATCGAGGTCGAGGAGCAGGTCCTTCAGCGACGCGTAGACCTCGTCCGAGGGCAGGGGCATGTGCATCATCGGCTGCAGCACCGGGCGCGCCACCCGCATCGCCCGGCGCGACCACGGGTAGATCTTGTCGAGCCACCACTTGGCTGCGTCGGGAAACGTCAGCAGTTGCAGCGTCTCGCCGGTCGGCGCGCAGTCGACGATCAGGACGTCGTGCTCCGCCCGCTGCGCGTAGTGCTTGATCCACATCAGCGAAGCCACCTCGTCCATGCCGGGAGGGTTGGCGACCTCGTCGGCCAGGACCTCGTCCAGGCCCTGGGTCGAGAAGACCTCGACCGCGTACTCGTGCAGCTTCGTCCAGTGGCGCTGCATCTCGTGCAGCGACGAGACCTCGTGCGCCCAGAGGTTCTTGCCGACCTGCGTGGCGTCGGTGCCGAGCTCGACGTCGAACGAGTCGCCGAGGGAATGCGCCGGGTCGGTGCTCATGACGACGGTGCGATATCCCGCGGCCGCGCAGCGCACGGCGGTGGCGGCGGCGACCGACGTCTTGCCGACCCCACCCTTCCCCGTGAACAGAACGACCCGCACGGGCGAAGTCTACGTTCGGGGCGTTTTCCTCCGCTTCCCGGCCGCGACCATCTCGTCGACGTTCTCCTGGACGAGGTGCTCCACGTGGCGGAGGACCTGGATGGTGACCTCGGTGTTCTTCTCTGTGAGCTCGGTCACGTCTTTGATGGCCTTCAGGATCTGCACGTTCTGATGGTCCGCCTTGTCGGCCTCGGAGGCGGCGTGCTCGAGCGTGAGCCTGTCTTTCTGCGCCTGCCGGTTACCCGCCAGGAGCAGGACGGGTCCCGTGTAGGCGGCCTGGGTCGAGAACGCGAGGTTGAGCAGGATGTAGGGATAGGGGTCGATGTGGATGCGGCCGGTCGCTTGAAGAGTGTTGATCGTGACCCACATCGCCACCATGAGGGTCTGAATGATCAGGAAGCGCCACGAGCCGATGAATGACGCAATCCCGTCCGCAAGCCACTCCCCGAACGTCGCCTCTCCATGATGGATGACGTTGACCGGGTGCTTGTGCGTCTCTCTCGAGTACCTTGGGCGATGGGTGGCCTGGGCCAGCGCCGTGTTCGCGGAGTCGCTGGTTCGGACTGCCACAGCGGGTCGAAACTCTAGCGTTTCGACGCCGGATTTCTACGCGGTTACTTGACGAGCTGGGGGATCGTGATGGAGCCGACTCCGAGCAGGACCATCATCGCGGCGCTCACGACCAGAAGGCGGACGAGATCCTTGGTGAAGTACGGGACGCGGTCGAGCGGGATGGAGGGGTCGGCCGACTCGACGATGTATCGCCCTCCGCGACCTTTGACGATCTGGTTGCGGGCGCCAAGCGACATCTCGACGGCGCGGACCAGCGCCTGGTCGCCCCCTACGCGTGCCTGCGAAACGCTGCGCTGGGAGGTCTGCGCGCCGCCGCCGCTCGTGCCGACCGGGGCCAGCGGCCCAGGCGGGCGCATCGGCTGGCGGTACTTGGCCTTGATGCGCTTCTTGCCCTTGCGACCCATAGATCTGCAAGTCTAGAGCCCGATGAAACTCATCTTCGCTGGCCCCTCCCCGCCGGGCTCGCTCTGCGAGCCTGGCCGACCTCCCCACACAGTGGGGAGGATGGGGAGGATGGTCTGGACAGGCAGGCGGCTGGGGAAGCTGTTTCTGGGTCGTGGGGTGCGACTCGGGAAGGGTTCCGCCTGCCTGTCGTTGGGCCGTGGGACTCAACCGGATGAGACGTTGGCTACGATATGTTGTGTCCCGGGTGCAGTTATAACCCCGAATGTAGGTGCTGTCAAGGCCTTTGGCTGATTCGTCGCCAAGCAACCGTGTGCGCTGGCTGCCTTATCTCTTCGCGGCGGGGGCGGTTTTCTGGCTGATCCAGCTCACGCAGTTCGCCGCCATCCTGACTGCGCCCGCCGGTCGCGAGCAGCTGCAGCAGACACTGGTCAACGCGGGTTTCGCCAGCAACGCCGCAGCCCTGCTGTTCGTGGAGTCGGCGATCATCGTCTTCTTCGAGGCGTCCGCGATCACGCTGCACGCCGCGGCGTACTACGGGCTGAGGAAATACAGGCCGTGGGGTTGGGTCGCGGCCATCATCACCTCGGCCGCCTGGTCCCTGATCATCCTCGGCATCCCGGTCCTGATCTTTCTGCTGCAGCGGCGGACGCGCTCGGTGTACGGGATCCCGTAGCGGAGCTTTTTCGTTCCTAGCGCCCGATGCGGAAGAAGATGACGTCCCCGTCCTGGACCCGATAGTCGCGCCCTTCGATCCGCAGCTTGCCGGCGGCGCGCAGGGCGTCCATCGATCCGGCGGCCACGAGTTCGTCCACCGAAGTGACCTCGGCGCGGATGAAGTGCTTCTCGAAGTCGGTGTGGATCTTCGACGCGGCGATCGGCGCGGGCGCGTCCCGCTCGCATGGCCATGCCCGCACCTCGGGTTCGCCGGCGGTGAAGTAGGTGATCAGGCCGCCCACCTCCCACACCGCGCGCGCGATCCGTCCCAGTCCCGACTCGTCGATGCCGTATCCCACGCGCATCTCGGCCTGCTCCGCGGGGTCGAGCTCGGCGAGCTCGGCCTCGAGGCGCGCTGACAGGGCGATCGAGGGCGCCCCCTCCGCCGCGGCAAGCTTGCCGACCCTGGTGGCCGGGTCGCCGCCGGCAGGGAGCAGCTCCTCGGCGACGTTCGCGACGTACACCGCCGGCTTGAGCGTCACCGGGAAGATGCCCAGCAGGATCGCGCGCTGATCGGGCTCCAGCGTCAGCGTCCGCAGCTGCTGCCCGGCGTCGAGGTGCCGTTTGGCCACCTCCATGACCTCGGTCTCGGCCGCCGCGTCCTTCTTCCCCGCCCTGGCCTCCTTGCCCACGACTTCCAGGCGCTTCTCGACCGAGGCGAGGTCCGCGAGGACGAGGTCAAGCGCGAACTCTTCGAGCTCGGCGGCCGGCTCGGGATCCGGACCGAAGCCGCGCGCCACCTTCACGAGCACGTCGGCCTGGCGGGCGAACGCCACGCGCTGGGCGCGGCTGCCCGGCGGCGTGTCCTCGACGCGGACCTGAGCGGGTGTCGTCTTCGCCGGTTTGACCGCCTCCGCCAGCCGGGTCAGCCGCCCGTCGGGGACGTCGACCATGCCCACGCCATCCGCGCCGCGGCCACCCGTCAGAGCGCGGAACAGGGTGGTCTTGCCGGCCCCGGTAGGGCCGACGACGGCGACGTTTACGGGCATTCGCTACGCGAGCTCTTGGTCCAGCTCGAAGGCCTGGTGCAGGATGCGGACGCCCTTGTCGACCTGGTCGCGGGAGACCAGGCAGGTGATCCGGATCTCGGACGTGCTGATCATCTCGATGTTGATCCCGCCCTCCGCGAGGGCGCGGAACATGCGCGCCGCGATGCCGGGCGTGCCAAGCATGCCTGTGCCGACGATCGAGAGCTTGGCGATGCCGCCCGCGGAGGACACGCGCTTGGCGCCGACCTCCTTGGCGGCCGCCTTGACCAGCTTCTCCGCCGCCTTCAGGTCCGACTCGGCGACAGAGAACGTCAGGTCGGTGTGGCCCGAGCGGCCGATGTTCTGGACGATGACGTCGACCGAGATGCCGGCCGCCCCGAGCGGCTCGAAGATGCTGGCCGCGACACCCGGCCGGTCGCGCACGCCGACCACGGTGATCTTCGCGACATTCTTTTCTTGCGCGATGCCGCGCACGCGCTGGCGATCTTCCATCGGGACGTGGGCGACGATCATCGTACCGACGCCGTCGCGGAAGCTCGACCGCACGTGGATCGGCACGCCATAGAGCTCGCCGATCTCCACCGCGCGCGGGTGCAACACGCGCGCCCCGACCGCGGCCAGCTCCAGCATCTCGTCGTACTGGATGTGGCTGAGCTTGCGCGCCGACTTCACGACCCGCGGGTCGGCGGTGAAGATGCCGTCGACGTCGGTGTAGATCTCGCACACCTCGGCGCGCAGCGCGGCGGCGAGGGCGACGGCGGTGGTGTCCGAGCCACCACGTCCGAGGGTCGTGATCTCCAGCTCCTCGGTCACGCCCTGGAAACCGGCGATGACCGGCACCTGGTTCTTCTCCAGCGCGTCGATGATCCGGTCCGGCCTGATGTCGCGGATCCGGGCCCGCGAGTGGTGCTCGCTGGTGCGAACGCCGGCCTGGGCGCCCGACAGCGAAACCGCCGGGATTCCCATTCCCTGGAGGCACATCGCCACCAGTGGCGCAGTGATCGTCTCGCCGTTCGCGACCAGCATGTCGAGCTCGCGCGCCGGCGGGTCGGGATTCACGCTCTCGGCGAGGGCGATCAGCCGATCCGTCGTATGGCCCATCGCCGAGACCACCGCGACAACCGCGTCGCCACTTCTCACGCGCTCGGCGATGCGACGGCTGACCCTGCGGATGCGCGCGGCAGAGCCGACCGACGTGCCGCCGTACTTCTGGACGATCACAAGGTGCGGAACATGCCCTTGTCGGTGATTTTGGTCACCAACGCTCGTCCGCGAAGCGGGTGTGACTCCTCCATCGCGTTCGCCACCTTGGCCGCCTGCGAGGGTGCGCAGAAGGCGAACACGCTCGGGCCGGCACCGCATATCGCCGCCCCGTACGCGCCCGCGGCCTCGGCGACGTGGATCACCTCCTCCACCCACGGATAGAGATGGAGGCGGTGCGGCTGGTGCAGGCGGTCGCGGAGCGCCTCGCCGAGCAGCGACGCGCGCTTGGAGACGATGGCCCGCACGAGCAAGGCGGTGCGCGAAGCGTTGAACGTCGCGTCGCCCAGCGGCACCTCATCAGGCAGGACGGAGCGCGCCTTCTCGGTCGGCAGGGGCTGGTGGGCGATGAAGAGGGCGACTCCCCAGCCGGGGTTGGGCAGCTTCTCGTCCACCTTCTCGGACACGATGCGGATGCCGCCGGACGCGGAGGCCGCGACATTGTCGTAGTGCCCCTCGTCGGCGCCCGCGTCGATGACGTGGCTCTTCACGTCCCAGGGGCTCATCAGCGCGGAGGAGGCGAGGCGCGCGGCCGCGCTGCTGCCGAGGCCCACGCCCATCGGGATCTCGCTCCGGACGCGTCCTCTCATGTGCAGGCGGGTGAACGGGTTCTCGTGCGCGTAGAGGTAGTCGGCGCCTTCGCCTTCGTAATCCCAGGCGGGCCGCTCCGCCTCGTTGGCCTCGACCTCGAGCCAGAGGTCGATCGCCATCGCCATGCAGTCGAAGCCAGGGCCAATATTTGCTATGGAAGCCGGGACCTTTATCCGCACCAGCCGCTCCGGCGGGCCCCATCCCCCGCCTTCGGGGGATCCCCACGCCTTCGGCGCGGGGTCCCCAGCAGGAATGGGGAAGAGCCACTGGCCCACTCTGTGGGGAGGACCTTGTTTTTCACAGCTTCAAGACCTTAGCGAGTGTGCGGGCGTCTCCGTC
Source organism: Chloroflexota bacterium (assembly GCA_005879675.1). Classification (GTDB taxonomy): domain Bacteria; phylum Chloroflexota; class Dormibacteria; order Dormibacterales; family Dormibacteraceae; genus 40CM-4-65-16. The sequence continues at coordinate 4,190 of VBJE01000190.1, read as the reverse complement.
CAGTTCGATGGGCGGTTCCACATTTTTCAGCGCCGCCTCCGGGTCTTTGAGGCCGGAACCGGTCAGGACGACGACCGTGACGGCGTCGCGGTCGATCTTGCCGTCGCGGACGAGGCGGAACAGCAGCGCCAGCGGGGCGGCCGATGCCGGCTCGGCGAAGAGACCCTCGCTGCTCGCCAGCCGGATCTGGGCGGAGATGATCTCTGTGTCCGTGACGGCGGCGATCAGGCCGCCGGACTCATCCCGTGCCGACGTGGCCCCCTCCCATGAGGCCGGGTTGCCGATCCGGATCGCCGAGGCGAGAGTCTTGGGGTTGGCCACCGGCGAGCCGGTGACGATGGGCGCCGCGCCCTCGGCCTGCGCGCCGACCATGCGCGGGAGGCGTGTCGCGCGCCCGGCGGCGTGGTACTCGCGAAATCCTTTCCAGTAGGCGGTGATGTTGCCGGCGTTGCCGACCGGAAGCACCAGGTAGTCCGGCGCGTCGCCGAGCTCGTCGACGATCTCGAACGCAGCCGTCTTCTGGCCGGCGATGCGGTGGGGGTTGACCGAGTTCATCAGCGCTACCGGGTAGTGACTGGTGAGGTCGCGAACGGTCTCCAGCGCGAAATCGAAATTGCCCTTCAGCGCGACCACCTTGGCGCCGTACATCAGCGCCTGCGAGAGCTTGTTCAGCGCGATTTCTGGAGGCGCGCCCTGCGCGCGCCCGGCCCCTGAAGGCACGACGACGATGGCCCGGACGCCGGTGCGCGCCGCGTACGCGGCCATCGAGGCCGACGTGTTGCCCGTCGACGCGCATATCAACACCCGGCTGCCGCCCTCCAGGGCCTTGGCCACGGCTACGACCATGCCGCGGTCCTTGAACGAGCCGGTCGGGTTGAGGCCCTCGTACTTGAAGTAGAGGTGCTTCAGGCCGAGGGCGCGGCCGATGTTGCGGCTGGCGACCAGCGGCGTCGAGCCTTCGTTGAGGTCGACCTCGGGGGTGGCCGGTCCGACGGGAAGGTGCTCGCGATAGCGAGCGATCACCCCCATGGGCTTGGTTAGAAGACGCGGAGGAATGACGAAACCGCGTGGACCGGCTCGAGCGCCGCCATCTTCTCGCGCGCCCGCTGCAGGCTCGCTTCGAGGGAGGGATGCGTGGTGACCACGAGCTCGGCCGTCTGGTCGTGCGACCACGCGTCCTTCTGGATGAAGCTCGAGATGCTCACGCCCTCCTCGGCGAAGACCTGGCCGATGGCGGCGACGACGCCCGCCCGATCGGCGACCCTGATCCGGTAATAGGCGCGCGTCCTCACCTCGGCGATCGGGATGACGCCGACGCGGTCGTCGAAGCTGAACGAGGGCCGGCTCTGGACGCCGCGGCGGATCGAGCGCGCGAGGTCGATCAGGTCGCCGACCACGGCTGACGCGGTGGGGCGGCCGCCCGCGCCCTGGCCGACCAGCAGCACCTGGCCGACGAGGTCGCCCTCGACGAAGACCGCGTTCTCCGCGCCCTCGACCCGCGCCAGGGGATGGTCGAGCGGAACCATGGCGGGATGGACGCGAGCCTCGACTCGGCCCGTGTGCCGCTGGGTGTGCGCGACGAGCTTGATGGCGTAGCCGAGCTCGCGCGCGTAGCGGAAGTCGACCGGCTCGACGCCCTCGATGCCTTCGCGGTAGATCTCGCCCGGCCGCACCTTGATCTCGTACGCGATCGAGGCGAGGATCGCGAGCTTGTACGTCGCGTCGAAGCCTCCGATGTCGTCTGTCGGGTCGGCCTCGGCGTAGCCGGCATCCTGCGCCTCGCGTACTGCGTCGGCGATGGTCAGGCCCGCCGAGGCCATGCGGCCGAGCACGTAGTTGGTCGTGCCGTTGATAACCGCCGAGACGCGCTCGATGCGGTTCGCCTGCAGGTCGACGCGAAAGGTGCTGATGAGCGGGATGCCGCCGCCCACGGCGGCCTCGAAGTAGACGTCGACGTTCCTCTCGGCCGCAAGGTCGAGAAGCTCGGGGCCGTGCTTTGCCATCACCACCTTGTTGGCGGTGACCACGTGCTTGCCCGCCTGGATCGCGCGCTCAAGGTAAGAGCGCATCGGCTCGTCGCCGCCCGCCACCTCGACCAGCACCTCGATCGAATCGTCGTCGAGCAGCTCCGAGGGGTCGGCGGTCAGCAGGTCGGATGGGATCTCGAGCGCACGCCGCTTGTTGACGTCGCGGACGAGAACCTTCTTCAGGCACAGCTCGACGCCGGCGCGCCGGGAGAGCTGCGGGGCCCACGACAGCATCCGTTCCGCGACCTGCGAGCCGACGGTGCCGAGGCCGATAAGGCCAACGCTCAAGGGGCGACTCATCTGAGGTCGCTATTCTCCCGTTTCGTGGCGCTGATCCTGCGCGAGAGCGATGTCCAGGACCTGATCGAGATGGACGACGTCATCGCCGCGGTCGAAGCCGCCATGCGAGAGCTCGGCGAAGGCGACGCCCACAACGAGCCGCGCCGGCGGGCGTTCGCGCCGGGCGGACTCCTGAACGTGATGTTCGCGTCCTATCCCGGTGGCAAGTGCACCGGCCTGAAGGTCTACACGGTGAGCGACGGGCACGTCAGGTTCATGGTCGCGATGTTCGGGCTGGACGGCGCGCTCGAGGCTCTGATCGAGTCGGACTTCATGGGCGCCTACCGGACCGGTGCGGCGACCGCGGTCGCGGTGCGGGCGCTTGGCTCCGCGATCCCGGCCAAGATCGCGATCATCGGGACCGGCTGGCAGGCGGCCACGCAGGCGCTCGCCCTGTCCCGGGTGGTCGAGATCGACCAGCTCCGCGTCTACAGCCGCAACGCGGAAAAGCGCGCCGCGTTCGCCGCAGAGCAGGGGGAGCAACTGGGGGTCGAGACCGTCGCCGCCGAGACCGCCGAGGCTGCTGTGCGCGGCGCGGACATCGTGGTCACCGTGACGACGAGCCAGGCGCCCGTGATCGAAGCCGACTGGGTGGAGCCGCAGGCGCTGGTCGCTGCCATCGGGTCGAACTTTCGCAATCGCGCCGAGCTGCCGGCCGAGCTGATCGCGAGGGCGCAGACCGTGGTCGTCGACCAGCTTGCGGCGGCCCAGCTCGAGAGCGGGGACCTGATCCAGGCCGCCGAGGCCGGGCGGTTCGACTGGAGCCAGGCGGTCGAGCTCGCCTCGGTGGTCGTGGGGCGGTGGGAGCGGCCGGAGCACCCCGGCATCACCGTGTTCGAGTCACACGGTCTGGCGCTATGGGACGTGGCTGCGGCGTCGGTGGTCGTCGCCGCGGCCAGGCGCCGCGGCGGTTACGAGGAGATGGAGTTCCTCAGTTAAGGCAGGTGGACCTGCACGGGCTGGGGGGCGAGAGCGCCGATCTGCAGCCACGATCCGAGCAGGAAGGCGGCGAACAGGATCACGACCAGGGCGGCGCTTGCGGTCGAGTAGACCACCCACGGCGATGGCCCGGCGGCGGCAAGACGGATCATCAAGTCCGACCATTCCGGGCCGCGCCGGGGTTTCCAGGTTTCAACCTCGGCCCGGATCATCCGGCTGACGTCTGCTTCGGAGGGTGTGCTTTGCCCTCCCCGAGTGGCTTTATCTTCCACGTAGGGCACCTTCACTTCTCGAACGCGTGGTATCCGGTTGATGGTCGCTTCCGCCTGATCCGATCGTTTTGCGCATGATGGCCACCGCCTTGGCGATCCTCGAAGCCACCGTGCCGGCGGGCACCCCGAGCACGTCCGCGATCTCCTCCCGCGTCAGCCCCTCGTAGTAATGAAGGACGATGGCGGCGCGGAGCTTGGGGCTGAGCGCGGTCATGGCCTTCTCGACCACGTCGCGTGCCTCGGCGCGGTCGTAGTCGCGGCGGTCCGGGGCGATGTAGAGCCGCGCGGGCAGAAACCGAGCCAGCTTCTGCCGGCGGAGGTGAGAGATGGCGAGGTTCACGCCGATCCGGCGCAGCCACGCGCCTGGCGGGGCCGTCGGCGTGTAGCGATTGCGGGCGCGGTAGGCGCGGACGAAGGTCTCCTGGGTCAGGTCCTCGGCCGCGGCTGAGTCGAGGACGACGGCGCGGATCGAGCGGTAGACCGAGTTGAACTCCTGGTCGTAAAGCTGCCGGAACTGCGTCTTGGGATCGAGCTGTCCGGCCTGGGCCACGGCGGATAGTTTGAGGGCAGGGACCGGTCGCCCAACGAATAAAGCGCGCCCGTGAAGATCGTC